>JALOTT010000185.1 GCA_025457745.1 Verrucomicrobiota bacterium | reverse complement strand
CATCCAGCACCTTTGACGCAGATCGCTGATGGGATTCAGCACCGGCCGACTTTGCACGGGCGGATTACCCAAATTTCGGCAAACTCAAAAAGCATGGACGAACGCAAGCGGCAGACTGCAAATCCGAACTCGATCAGTCCGTGGCGAAACAAGAAGCAATTGGCTGATCACTATGGCTGCAGCATCCGGACCATCGAGAATCTCATGCGCGGGCGCGTCCTCCCGTTCGTGAAAATCCGCCGGTTTATCCGCTTCAACGTGATTGAATGCGACAAGGCCATGGAGAAATACAAACAACGCAGCGCCCTCCTTTAGTGCGCGGTCACTTGAGCAGAGCAGAATGTTGTTTCAGCCATCGCTCGGCCGTTTCGTAGTCCGGGCAGACCCGTTCGACTTCCCGCCAAAACCGCGCTGAATGGTTCATCTCCCTCAAGTGTGACAATTCGTGCAAAATCAGGTAGTCGCGAACGAATGGCGGCGCTTGGATGAGCCGCCAGTTCAGCGAAATCGTCCCGCGCCTCGAGCACGAGCCCCAACGCGATCTTTGGTTGCGCACGGTGGTCTGACGCACGGGCACTTGATGGACAGTCGCGAATTCCAAAACCAGCGGCGGCAGTTCCTTCGTCGCCAATCGCCACAGATGTCGCTCGAGGGCGGGACGCAGATCGGCGGCGGGATCGGCCACTCTGATAACTTCGCCGCCCAGCCGAATCCGACCGCTTTCTCCATTGACGCCGGCCTCAATCTTTACGAGTTCGCCGCGAAAAAGAATCTCCGTTCCAATCGACCATTCCTTTGGCCGGGTTAGGCGCGCGCAAAGCCGATGCAGTTCCCGCTCAAGCCACTTCTTGTTTCTTTCCGCGAACCGTCGAGCCTCCGTGACCGAGCCGCCGCGAGGAATCGTCACCCTAGCCGAACCGTCCGGGCGCAGCCGGAGCACATAACGGCGTGCGCGCGGGTTGCGAATCAGAACCATCGGAATCCGGCGCTCGCCCAATGTCAGAAACTCTTCGCCTTGAGATCGTCTGGCCGGATTGAGAATGAACTCAAATTGCACGCGCTGAGTAAACGGATGGTGACTGAGCTTGGCAAATCCGATCTGATTTCTTCGACTCCATGCCGGATGCAACAATCTCAGCCAATCGCAACTGCGGTTCGTCTTGCCACACAGAACGGTCGTCCGTAGGCGCCCTTGCAACCTCAGTAACGCAGCAATTCGTCGAAGCCGACGAATTCGCCTGTTGCCTGTGCCAACTGTTCGATTGTGTGATCGTAAATCGGTGGCCGCGGCCCTGTTGGTACTTTGACAGCCGGTCGCCGGCCCACCTGCCGGGAAACCTCTGCCAAGGCAATCGTTGCCACCAAACGGTAGTGATATGCGAAATCGGCGTTCGGCAGTTGGAGGTGTGCAAACTCAACCTGCCGACCGAATCGTGACCAATTCTCTGCGACCGACTCAACTCGGCTCTCATCCGGAATCACCACCAATTGACTCGGGCCGCCAGTGAAGTTGGTGCGATGTAACGGCAGCCCGACTCGCTTGCAGGTGATCACGGTCACGCGGGGGTAACTGTACGTGGCTCCAGTCGGACATGGAATTAGCAGAATCTCGTTCTTGCCACGCCGTGCCGCGGCCCGGCCTTCCGAACGGATTGCGCGGTCGCAGCCAAACCAGACTTGATGCAGGTCCTCGACGAATGCTCGTTCCCACCCCAGGCCCGCCGCGGAACGGATGGTGCTTCCCAGTTCAAAATGATCGCCGGGGCCGAGCAGGAGCAGTTCCGGCCGGCGACTGCGCGGGTCCTTTCTCACCGCCATCGCTCCGACCGGCGGCGCGCAGAGGTAATACAGAGCCACGGCCGAGGCGGCGGCCACGTTCAGGCAGTTGATGCGGCGTGAGAGCATCGGCACCTGAACCCGGTCGGTCGCAAGGGAAGTAAACTCGTGGGACAATCCGCGACGTTCGTTGCCCATCAATACGGCGAAATCGCGGCCCGCGTGAAAACCGTAAACATCACGAGCGCCGGGCAGATTGTCAAAAGCGATGATCCGTGAATGCAGTGCCTGAACCTCGGTGCCGGTAATCGAACGAAACGCTTCTCCCGGCAAAGCCGCACCAACACTGGATTGCGCCAACCCTTTCGTATCGCGGAAACGGCACGCCGCTCCGAACATCGCGGCGCCGTGAATCATCGTGAGCGCGTTGGCGGGGTTCTCGATTCCATCGCCCACCAGCATCACGCTTGGATCAGCGTTCAATGGCTGCGTCCTTTCAGCAACGCAGCCCGTTGCTTCTCCGCGAATCGCGCCGCAGAGGCTTCGTGGTCGCGAGTGCGGGCAATCCGCTCCAGGCGCTTGCCCTTGTGGTACTGCAACACGTGATGACCCAACTCGTGCAAAAGAACTTCCTCAAGCATGAAACGCCGAAGCGTGTCCTGCGGCCAATCCACGAGCGTCGCGCCGACATCCTTCAACAAGGTCAACACCGCACCGGCGCTCTCCAACTGACGGACAACATCAAGCTTCAGCAGTCCAGACAATCGCCAAGGCAGCATCGGTTGCTCGAAGAGAATAATTCGGCCAGGCGCGTGGTATTGGCCAAACACCGGTGCCGAGGTTGAACTGTTGGCTGGCAACCTGGCGAGTTCAACCGAACGCAATCCGTAATACGCTACCGGTCCGACCGTCTTGAACATTTCCAAAACGTCCGTCTTGCCAGCGGGATGATGAAATCCAGCACGCGGTTGCCGCACTGCGATCCGTAGCCGAGACTGGCCATTCTGCCCGCGCCGGTCTTCACCCGATACAGCGCCAACTTCTTTGCATTCCCGCCCCAACTCGCGCCTTCGGCTCAGATCACCCACTCCGCGTCCTTCGCGTGGAGCGCGGAGCCGGCGAGAAGCGCGGATTGTTGTGGGGTCTGTATGTTTGCTCCGGGACATCGTTGCTACTGCTTTGCCTACGCCGCACCCCTCAAACTCATGTCCGCGTCCTTGATCACGAAGCGCGCTTTGAGCCGCGCGACTTCGCTGGCAAGGCCGGCGGCTTTCACTGAATCGAGCACGGCGTCAAAATCTTTGTAAGCGGCGGGCGCTTCGTCCTTTGGATACAAACGGCAGTTAGTGAGGATGTCGTTGGCCACGAATTCGTCGTCCACGGTCTTCTGGTCGAGCGCGCGGTCGGCGGCTTTGCGGCCCATGCAACGACCTGCGCCGTGGTTCACCGAATACGCACTCTTCTCCGCACCCGCGTCCGCCGTCATGATGACGCTGCCCGCCGTCGGATTTCCCGGCAGCAGAATCGGATGGCCCGTCGCGGCGAACGGCGTGTCTTTCAGCGACGGATGACCTGCCGGGAATGCGCGTGTCGCGCCTTTGCGATGCACCCAGCCTTCGCCCGCGAAACCGCCGTGGCCGTCCGGCAGCAATTCCTTCCGCGCGATGTTGTGGCTGATGAAATACACCAGCGAACCTTTCACACTCGGAATGATTTCCTGAAACGCCTCCAGCACGAGCGCGTTGATGAGCAAATGATTCACCGTCGCGAAGTTCGCGCCGAGCGCCATGTCGTCGAGATACGCGTCGGCTTCGGGCGTGCCGAGCGGCGCATAGACCAGTTCCTTGTCGCCGCCTGGCAGCGGGATGTCCCACGCGGCGAACTTCTGCTGGAGCGCGCGGAATTGTCCGCTCGCCAGCGCATGACCGAACCCGCGCGAGCCGCAGTGCGACAGGAAACCCACGCAACCGTCGCGCAGGCCGAACACCTCCGCCGTGCGACGCGCGCGGGCGTTGTCAATGAGGCGCACCACTTCGCATTCGCCGAAATGATTGCCGCCGCCATACGAACCGAGTTGCGTGATCTTTTCGAGGAAGTTGGAGAATTGGTTGGCGCGCAGCCATTCGAGCCGCAACGCGAGAGCGGCATTCGTCTCGTCGTGGCCGACGTGCGCCGCGTCTTCGCAGCGCTTCGCCCACTCAAGCGGAATGCCAAGCGCGTGCAAAACCTCCGGCGACGCGCCGTCCGTGGCGACCTTCACGCCGAGTTGTTCGCCGACCTTGCGGGACTTGCGCGCCGAACGCTGGCCGCGGCCCGGGCCGGTGGGCGTGCGTTCGAGAATCGCATTGATAAGCGCGCGACGGACAGTCTTGTCCGCCACCTGGTCCGCTGGCAGATCGAGTTGCAGGAAGCTCATCGAGCATTTGATGTCCACGCCGACCGGGCCGGGATAAACGTGCGTGGGCGACGTGAGCACGCAACCGACCGGCGCACCGTAGCCCGCGTGCGCATCAGGATTGAGCACAAGGTCGGTGACGCCGGGCGCGCTGCGGGCGTTGAGTGCCTGCTGGAGACACGTGGCGTCGAACCCGGCGCGAATCGAGTTCGTGCCGATGACAGTGATGGGCTTGCCCTTGTCGCTTGGCGCGGGAATGAAGCCGGTGGCTTCACCCGTGGCGTGGATTTGGGTTGGGTTGGTGTCGTTCATTACTCAAGAAATTTTACGAAATTCCATTCACTCGCCATTCATTTTCGGGGTAGCGACAAGATTCATGCCTTGAGTCAAGTCGCTGAACTTTCCTGTGTAACCAAGGGTGCAAAGGAGAAGTCGCAGAGCCAAAACATATAAGTCATCCGCCCATTTGAACAATTCTTCAAAGCTCATCAACGGAATCTGACCTGAATGAATTAGTGGATTTCGGATGTCTTTTCGGAGGGCGTCATCAGTAAATCGCTTTTCGATGAAGCGAAATACTTTCCGCATGTATTTCAATTTGCTCACGATGTTTTTGTCGCTGAGTTCGTCTTCGGTGCTGCCGTTTTGGAGACACCACTGATACGAAAGCAATTCGAGGCAGAGCACTAGAATCGCAATCCGCACTTGAATGACCTTCTGATGGCGCGCCTGTTCCATGTAGTCCACGACCTCGCCAAGTCGAAGGCTGGATTCTAGTTGTTGAAATCTTGGAAGCGTCTCCTCCAAGAACACGCGGAGGGCACTCGCATCAGTCAAATTTGAGATGGCTTCGTAGCGAGCTTTTCCCTCGGCGTTCGTCGAAAGACCTTTTCGTTCGAACCATTGTTGAATCAGCTTTTCTCCGCTCCAGACCTCACGAACTACCCATGTCGTTGCGATTCCTGTAGCAAGGGTGAGCAAACGTGTGATGGCTTCCGCTTCATCATCAAATTCTTTTGGATTTGCGACCGAATCCAATGGAGTCTCCATTGTCGCTGTTGGCAGAGATTGTATCAGGCCAGACTTCAAATCGTCCACTTGCTCTTTGTTGAAATGTGCAAGCCAAGCAATCTCCCAGGTATATTTCGCGGACTGAACAGTGAATCTGTCCCGCCGACTGCTCTTCGTGCCGCCTTCGTGCTTAACGGTGTCTTGCTCGCCGCAAAACAAAGCGTTGATCAGAGTGTAGCGAACCTTAACGTCGGCCAGATGCTCGTTCGCTGTGTTTTGAACAACAAGGGGAGACAAAACCAACAACGTGGCCACCACCGTTGTAGGTCCGGTCAGGTTTGCAGTCATGTTGCCGCCTTTGAATGAAATGAAGCCACCTGCGCCGTTCGTATTTACGTGTGCGGTTGCGCATCGTTGAACCGAGAGGCTTCGCCCATCGGCCAGCGTGCCCTTTACGACAATCTCACCCACTTGTGCTGTAAGGAACTGTTGCAGCAGACTGGGGTGTGCGCTGATCGGGGAAAGCCATATCCATGCCTTCGCATCCGGTCCAACATAAACACCCGCCTGGGTATGGAATGCAGGAAAACCAGCGACAGCAACTTCGACATCGGCAGATGTTGGAGCAAACAAGCCGAAGTCAAATGCTGGCCCATATTTTTTGAGGAGTTGTTGAGGTATGTCCATGCAGGGAATTGATTATCAGAAATCGAGGTCTATTTCAGGGCTGTTTTCATTCACCTTTCAGGATTTGGGAGAGCGAGCTTAGACGCCCGCTCTCCCAAGGTTTCATTCATTCAGGAACAGTTTCCACTCTGCGACGCCGTGGGCGTTGCGGAGCAGCGCCGTCACCGGCAGTTCCTTCGGCGCACGTGGGACGGTGAGCAGCTTGAGGCCTGCTTCGTGCGGTAGACGGTTGCCCTTGCGGGTGTTCACGTCCTTGCTCGACCACACGAGGTTTTCCCATGTGTCCGCACCACCGCGCGAGCGGGGCAGGACGTGGTCGAGACTGCCTTCGTCCGGCTTCAGCAACTTGCCCGTGTATTGGCAGCGATTGCCGTCGCGCTCCCGAATCGTCTTGGAGCAGAGCTTTGGGCGACTCTTCGGCACCTTGGAAAAGTTCACCGCCACGATAACGGTCGGCACGCGGATCGCACCGCGCGCGGTGCGCACGGCGTAGTCGCCCTCGCGCACCGGCAACGTGATCCACTCGTCCCAGGTGACGGGACGAATGTGGCTCTCGCCTTCGATGTCCAGCGCGGTGGCCACGTTCGTGGCCATCTGGCAGAATGCGTCCTGCGGCGTGCGAATGTTGATCGCCTGCCAGTTGCGGTTGAGCACCAGCACGATCGTCTTGTTCAGTATGTCGCTCATATTTGTTCTCTCGTAGCTGCGTCTCGTGAGAGCGCGGCAAATCTCTTTCAGCAAGCCGTAAATTCAGCCGCGTTCTCACGAACGCAGCTACGACGCATGAGGTGTTTGTTCTTCATTGAACTGGCTGGAGTGGATGCCCCGCCGGGAATCGCACCCAGACCTCCGGTTTCAGAGACCGGCGCACTGCTGATTATGCAACGGGGCAATGGAATGTGGTCGCCCGGGAAGGATCTGCCCCCTCGATTTCTGGGTGTAGGCCAGACGTGATGCTATTTCACTACCGAGCGTAAATGATTGGCTGCCTCGCCTGGATTCGCACCAAGACCGTCGGGGTCAAAACCCGGTATGCTACTGTTACACCACGAGGCAATGAATTGGTGGAGCCGGAGGTAGTTGCAACCTCACCATATCCGGGTAAAAGCCGGGTGCCGGTCTGCTGTGGCTTCGACTCCTTAAATTGGTGCTCGCGGCAGGACTTGCACCTGCACTGGCGACGTTCTCGACGTTGTGCCTCTGCGTTGGGCTACGCGAGCAAAGGGGATGGAGCCTCCAGCCGGTGATGCTCCGGCAGGAATTCTTTACAAAAGAAATCCGCAGGCTGCTGCATGGAGGCGGAAATGGTCGCAGTCTCCGGTGCTGCCCCGGACACAGCGGGCTTATGAAACCCACTTGAGCGCTGGCTCAACTGCGAAATGGAGCCCTCACCCGGAATTGCGCCAGGCTCACTTCCGTACCGAGGAAGCGCATCGCTGACAATGCTTCGAGGGCGATGAATTTGGCGTCCCTGACCGGCTTCGCTCCGGTGATCTCCTGCATGAGAGGCAGGCATGT
>JALOTT010000184.1 GCA_025457745.1 Verrucomicrobiota bacterium | reverse complement strand
GACTCGACGCGCAGGCTCTGCGAGCCTTCGAAATAAGCGCGCCCTTGAATCACCGGCACGTTGCGCATCTTGGCCAGTTGCGTAATGCCACCGCCAAGTTTGGCAAGGATGCCTTCCTTCCACGCGCGCAATTTGCCGAGATCAACCGTTGGCGAACTAAACGTGATTCCGCGATGCTCCGATTCCTTTGCCCCTGAGATTTGATGCGTCGCGTAAAGCAACGCCTTGGATGGAATGCAGCCGCGATTAAGACAAACCCCGCCGAGCCGCTTTTCGCGCTCGATGAGGATGACTTTCTTGCCAAGGTCCGCCGCGTAAAATGCCGCCGCGTATCCACCCGGGCCCGCGCCAACGACCACGATTTCCGTTTTGATCGGATCCATATAATGCCTTTTAGATTTTTACCGCGTCCTTCTTGAACTCCTGCAACGCAGCAACCAAATCCACTATGAACCGCGCCGCCGCGCCGCCATCAATCACCCGATGATCGTAAGACAAACCGAGCGGGGTCATCAGGCTCACCTCCACCTTGCCGTCACGGACAATGGGCTTCATTGCCCCGCGCCCGAGGCCGAGAATGGCAACTTCCGGCTTGTTGATGATGGGCGTGAAGTGCGAGCCACCGATCGCACCTTGATTCGAGATCGTGAACGTGCCGCCCTTGAGTTCGTCGGCGGTGATTTTGCGGTCGCGCGCTTTCTGCGCCAGTTGCTCAAGTTCCTTTGAAAGATCGAGCACGCTCTTCTTGTCCACATCACGGATGACGGGAACGATCAAACCCGCCTCTGTGTCCACGGCAATGCCGATGTGGATGTATTCCTTGAGCACAATCACATGCGCCACTTCATCGAGGCTGGAGTTGAACAGTGGATGCTTCTTCAACATGTCGGCCACGGCTTTGAGAATTAGCGGTGTGAAGGTAAGCTTCGTGCCTTTGGCTTCGTAGGCTGGAGCAAATTGCTTGCGAAGTTCGTTGAGGTTCGAGAAGTCCGCCTCGTCGAACTGTGTGACGTGCGGGATGGCGTTCCAGTTTTCCCACATCCGCCGGGCGATGACCTGGCGCAGCGGCGTGAGTGCTTTCTTCGTGACCGGCCCCCATTTTGAGAAATCAAATTGTTCGGCTGCGGTGGTAGGGCGCGTCACTCCGTGCGCGTCGCCGCTCTTCGCTGTCGCCGCTTTCTGCAACCGCTGGATGAAAGCGCGCAGGTCGGCGAGGCTGATGCGTCCTCCGGCTTCGCTGCCGCGAACACGGCTTAAATCAAGGCCCAACTCGCGCGCCAGCTTGCGGATTGACGGCGAAGCAACCGGCGCCGCGACACGTCTGGGAATTTCTTCCTCCCCGGCTTCGCCCACAGCAGACGCGGCAGTTTCCGGTTCACTGGCGGGCTTATCCTTCGTTGGTGGGTCCAAGGTCACCGGCTCGGCGGGCTTCCCGGTTTCCGTCAACGAAAGAATCCGCTGGCCGACGCTGAGTTGATCCCCGGCCTTTACGAAAATCTTCGCGACCACGCCCGCCGCGCTGGAAGGAATGGCGGCGACGGCCTTCTCGTTTTCCAGTTCGATGACGGGCTGGTCCTTCACCACCGTGTCGCCTTCTTTCACGAAGACGTTGACGACGACGCCGGAATCCGCGCCCTCACCCAGTTTGGGTAGTTTTACATCCATAATTTCAGAGCGGGCACAGTCTGGGGCAAGCGCCAGGGTTTTTCTAGGAAAAACTCGCCGCGTGACCGGCAACTCAGAATCATTGCCGGGTTGGGGATTGACATGGCGGGCGGCCAGTAGGTGCGGGGTGCGGGGTGTCAGGTGAAAGCGAGCAGTTCCTGGTCATGGCCTTCGCCCAACTGACCTTCCGCGAGAGCTTGCGCGACGTCGCCACCTGCCTCGGTGCGGTCGGCCCCCAACTCTACCACCGCGGCCTCGGCCAACCGGTGGCCCGCAGCCCGCTGGCCGACGCCAACGAGAAACGCGACTGGCGAATCTTTGCCGGCTTCGCCCACGTCCTGATCGAAGAGGCTTCGGCACTCTACGCCAGCGAACCTTTCGGGGTCGAGCTCAAGCAGGCCGCCTATGTGCTGGACTCGACCACCATTGATTTCTGCCTCTCACTCTTTCCCATGGGCCAAGTTCCGCCGCCACAAAGCCGCCATCAAACTGCACTCGCTCCTGACCATGCGCGGCAACTTCCCGACCGTGGTCATTCTCACGACGGGCAAGATTCACGACGTGAACATCCTCGACGAGCTGAACTACGAGGCGGGCTCGTTCTACATCATGGATCGCGGCTGCCTGGACTTCGCCCGCCTGCACCGCCTGCACCAGAGTTCCGCCTTCTTCGTCACGCGCACCAAACAGAATTTCCGTTTTCAGCGCTGCTATTCGCGCCCCACGGACAAAACCACGGGCCTGCGTTTCGACCAGACCATCATCCTGACCGGGTTCTACGCACGGCGCGATTATCCGGCCCCCCTGCGGCGGATCGGTTTCCGCGATCCACAAACGCGCAAGGCCCCGGTGTTTCTCAAACAACTTCACCGAACCGGCACTGACCATCGCGCAACTTTACCGCTGCCGATGGCGCAGCGAACTGTTTTTCAAATGGATCAAGCAGCATCTGCGGATCAAAGCCTTCTATGACACCTCGGACAACGCCGTGCGTGTTTTTCTCAATCACCACCATCCACGATGCCCCCCGACCTCAACAATCAGCCCTGTTTACAGGGGTTTTTAACCGGTCAGTGACGGTCAAAAAAAATGTGCTGGAAAATGTGAAATATTTTATTGACATCGGCATGACAACTTGATAAATAAACACCAACCTGATAAATAAACTTTAATATGAAAAATATAAAAAGAGCAACGCTGGTTCTTGGTGCTATGGTCATGATGTTGGCGCACGTGGCCCAGGCGGATTTCTCGGACACGTACACGACCGGCTTCCAAAACGCCGGCGTCGTTCCCGACGGCAATCTGACAGGCTGGAGCGACACGCGGCTGTTGAGCAGCGTGGTGGGCAACATCCTGGACGTGAATGTCCGGCTCAACCTGAGCGGGGGCTGGAACGGAGACCTGTATGCGTATCTGGTCCACGGCGACGGTTTTGCGGTGCTCTTAAACCGTGTGGGCGTCACGACCACCGGTTCGGCGGGCTATGGCGACCCCGGGATGAATGTGACCTTGGATGACCAGGCGGCGAACAACATCCATTTGTATGGCGGGGGGGGAACTCCAAGCAACGCGTGGCGTCCGGACGGACGGAACATCAGCCCGCTTACACCCGGCGCGACTTTATACGGGACCGATTCAACCGCCCTGCTTAGTTCCTTCAGCGGTTTGGATCCCAACGGGAATTGGACCTTGTTCCTAGCCGATGTATCCGGCGGCAGTGAGAGCACGGTAGTGAATTGGGGACTCGACATTGCCACGGTGGCTGAACCGGGCAGCGTGGTGGAAGCCACGCTTGCAGCGCTGGCCTTGGGCACAGTCGTCCGACTGTATAACGTGCGAAAGCGCAAAGCGCAGCCGGTCGTGGGCTGAGACAATCTCGTTAAAATATTCGGCTTCAGATGGGCCGGCGAAACTTGGGGTTTCTGCCGGCCCGTTTTTTTGAATTTCTCATTGCCGCTGCCGCTATCTCGCTGGCCGGCTGCCACGGCTTTTTGTTACGCGCCCAATACGCGATGTGATTTATGGAAACGATTCAGTCTCTGCTTTTGCTCGCACACGCTTCTCCACTTTTGAAAACTACGCGCACACACAAAATTGAAGTTTGCGTTGACCTGTTCCATCCCCTAAGTTGCGACCGGTTTTTGTCATGAAAATCTTCATAGACGGCAAGTATTACAGCGAGCGCGACGCGAAGGTTTCGGTCTTCGATCACGGCTTGCTGTACGGGGACGGCATTTTCGAGGGCATACGGGCTTACAACGGCCGCGTCTTCCGGCTCAAGGAGCACATTGACCGTCTCTTTTGCTCGGCCAAGGCCATTTTGCTGAAGATTCCCGCGTCGCACGCCGCCATCATGCGCGCGGTGGTGGAAACCTGTCGCGCAAACAGAATCCGCAATGGCTATATCCGTCTGGTCGTCACGCGCGGGGTGGGGACGCTCGGCTTGAACCCGAACCGCTGCAAACGCCCGTCGCTGATTATCATCGCCGACAAAATCCAACTTTACCCGGAATCGTTTTACGCGCGGGGCATGGAGATCGTCACCGTGCCGACGACGCGAAATCTGCACAACGCGGTCAACCCGGCCATCAAGTCGCTCAATTACCTGAACAACATCCTGGCCAAGATCGAGGCGAACCATGCCGGGTGCGAAGAGGCCATCATGCTCAATGCCGAAGGTTTCGTGGCTGAGTGCACCGGCGACAATGTTTTCATCGTCAAAGAGGGGCAGTTGTTCACGCCGCCGTTGTCGGCGGGCGCGCTTTACGGCATCACGCGCCGGA
This sequence comes from Verrucomicrobiota bacterium, assembly GCA_025457745.1. Lineage (GTDB taxonomy): Bacteria > Verrucomicrobiota > Verrucomicrobiia > Limisphaerales > JADLHS01 > JALOTT01. Next base: position 2,959 of record JALOTT010000184.1, on the reverse strand, counting down.
CGGTCATGGACATCGCAGTGGAGTCGGGATACACGGTTTCCGAGCCGAACCTGACGCGTTATGATTTGTTCAATGCGGACGAATGTTTTTTGACCGGCACGGGGGCTGAAATTGTGCCGGTGACGAAGATTGACGGTCGGATTATCGGGCGGGGACGGCCCGGGCAGATTACGCGCGAGTTGGAAGAGAAGTATCACGCCTTGACGAAAATCTCCGGCGAGCCGATATACCAATAGGTTTATGTTGTGCTGCATTTGCAAAGAAAAGCCGGCCACCGTCCATTACACCCAGATCACGGGTGACAAGACGCAGAAGGTGGACCTGTGCGAAAGCTGCGCCAAGAGCAAGGGCGCGACCGACCCGGCGGGCTTCGCGTTCGCAGATTTGCTGCTGGGCTTGGGCGCGTCGCAGGAAATCGAGCAGGCCGTGGGCGGCGCGGACGTGAAATGCCCGCAGTGCGGATTCTCGCAGGCAGATTTCAAAAAGTCCGGCCGACTTGGCTGCCCGGAATGTTACAAGACCTTTGCCGAGGGCCTCGAAGGTTTGCTCAAGACGATGCACAAGGGCACACGGCACGTGGGCAAAGCGCCCGCGGCCCTGCGCCAGAGCCGCGAGGCGTCAGACCGGTTGAAACTGCTGCAAAAGAAACTGGCCAGGGCCATCGAGGAGGAGAACTTCGAGCAGGCGGCGATTTTGCGCGACGAACTGAAACAGGTTTCCGCCCACGCGCCGGAGGCTACGACAACGTGAACGGCGTGGATCTCCATCAATTTCTCGCTTCTCCCGCGGAAACCGCGCGGCGCAAAGGTCCGCACGACCGCATCGTCATGTCGAGTCGAGTCCGCCTGGCGCGCAACGTCAAGGATGCGGCGTTTCCCGGTTGGGCGAAAAAGCCGGAGCGGATTCGCGTGCTGGAAATGATCCAACCGGCGGTGGCCGAACTCCCCGAGATGACCGGCGCGCTGGCCGTGTCCATGGAAGATCTGAGCGCGTTGGACAAACAGATACTCGTGGAGCGCCACCTCATCAGCCGCGAGCACGCCGCCAAAAGCGCCGGCAGCGGGGTGGTGTTCAATCGCGACGAGACATTTTGCGTGATGATCAACGAGGAGGACCACCTGCGGATGCAGGCGTTGCGGCCCGGCTTGCAATTGCGCCAGGCCTGGACGGCAGTGGACCGTCTGGATTCCGAACTCGAGCAGAAAGTGCAATACGCCTTCAACGGCGACTGGGGTTACCTGACGGCCTGCCCAACCAACATCGGCACCGGCGTCCGCGTCAGCGCGATGTTGCATTTGCCCGGCGTGGTTCTGGCCGAGCAGATCAACCCGATCATCCAATCCGTGAACAAGCTCGGCTTGGCCGTGCGCGGACTTTACGGCGAAGGCACGGAAGCGCTTGGGAATGTTTTCCAGGTTTCCAACCAGATGACCCTCGGCGAAACCGAAAGCGCCATCGTCGAGCGGTTGGAAAAAGTTTTGGCGCAGATTATCGAGCACGAGGCGAACGCGCGGACGACGTTGCTGGAGAAAAAGCCCAAGCTCGTTTATAACCACATCGGGCGCTCGTACGGCATTTTGGCGAATGCCCACAGCATTTCCTCCAAGGAAACGATGAATCTGCTCTCGCTGATGCGGTTGGGTGTGGACCTGGAGTTGTTTCCGGGCGTGGACCGCGCGGTGGTGGACGAGTTGTTTATCACGACGCAGCCGGCGCATTTGCAGAAACAACATTCCGAAAAGCTGTCCGCCGAGGAGCGCGATTTGCTCCGCGCCGACATGATGCGGGAGCGATTGAAAAACGTGAACCGCCCGGTCGCGCCTCCCGCCGGTCCGGCGGCATCCGGCGTGGACAAACCCGGCAAAGAGTAGCAATGTGAGTGGGTATGAGCGAAGAAGCCATGAACAATTTCACGCCCCGCGCACAGCAGGTGCTCGCGTTGGCGCGCAAGGAAGCCGACCGCTTCAATCACAATTTCGTCGGTACCGAACATATCCTGCTCGGCCTCATCAAGCTCGGCCAGGGCGTCGCGGTCAACGTGCTCCAGAAAATGGGCCTCGACCTCGAAACCGTGCGCATGGAAGTCGAGAAGCAGGTCGGCACCGGCCCGGACCAGAAGTTGATGGGCAACATTCCCTATACGCCGCGCGTGAAGAAGGTTCTCGCGCTCGCGTCCAAAGAAGCGAGGGCGCTCAATCACACTTACGTCGGCACCGAACACATTCTGCTCGGCCTGTTGCGCGAAGGCGACGGCGTGGCCGCGCGCGTGCTGAAGAATCTCGACTGCGACATCGAACAGACGCGCCAGGAAATTTTGAAGGAACTGGATCCGAATTTCACCGGGCAGGAAGAGCAGCCCGCCGGCGAGTCGCCCACCAAGTCCGCGCCCGATAAGAAGGGCGAAGTCAAAACCCCCGCGCTCAAGGCCTTTGGCCGCGACCTCACGGAAATCGCGCGCAAGGGCGACATGGACCCGGTCATCGGCCGCAAGAACGAGATTGAGCGCGTCATTCAGATTCTTTGCCGGCGCACCAAGAACAACCCCGTGCTGCTCGGCGAGGCCGGCGTGGGCAAGACCGCCATCGTCGAGGGTCTCGCCCAGGAAATTGCCAAGGGCAACGTCCCGGAACTTTTGCGCGACAAGCGCGTTGTAACGCTCGACCTCGCGCTCATGGTGGCGGGCACGAAATACCGCGGCCAGTTCGAGGAACGCATCAAGGCCGTGATGGACGAGATTCGCCGCTCCAAGAACATCCTGCTGTTCATTGACGAATTGCACACCATCGTGGGTGCCGGTTCGGCGGAAGGCACGATGGACGCGTCGAACATCATCAAGCCCGCGCTCAGTCGCGGCGAGATGCAATGCATTGGCGCCACCACGCTCAACGAATATCGGAAGTACATCGAGAAGGACGCCGCCCTCGAACGCCGCTTCCAGTCGGTCAAGGTTGAAGCGCCG
>JALOTT010000183.1 GCA_025457745.1 Verrucomicrobiota bacterium | reverse complement strand
GCCCACGGCGCGGAGTACAGCCTCTGCATCCTGGGACTGCGCGTGCAACCCTGCCGAATTGGACAGCTTGTGCGGCGTCCGGCAACGGCTCAAACATGGTTGCCACCGTTCAAGGCGGGAAGATTTACACTTCGATAAACGGCGGGTTCAATTGGACCGCCCGTGAAAGCAACCGTTCGTGGACTTGTGTGGCTTCCTCTGCCGACGGCAGTCAGCTTGTTGCCGGCGTCAACAGCGGCGCGATTTATGTGTCCTCGGACTTTGGTGCGACCTGGAGTGCGACTGGTCCCACGGCCGCTTGGACAGCCGTCGCCTGTTCTGCCGACGGCTCGCGGATGATCGCCGGTTACAATCTGGGCGGGATTTACGTGTCGCTGGATTCCGGCGTCACTTGGCTGGCGCGCGGAAATTTGCCAAGCACGGGCTACACCGGCGTGGCGTCGTCCAGCGATGGCAGCACCTTGGTAGCGGTGGCCACCGCCAACGGCATCTACGTTTCATCACAAGCCACGACGACGGTGGGCCCCGCCGGTTACCTGTTTGGTTCGCGTCTGGCCGCCGTGGAATTGCAGCACGTTGGCAGCGGCGTTTTCATTCCGACCACTTACGCAGGAACGATTCGGGCAAAATGAGATCCTTGCGGTGGGTCAATGCGGACCGGCGGTGGAGCGTCGGTCAAACGTTCTCGTATTCGTTCAAGGCGTCAGGCTGATTCGATTCACACTGCCGCAAACTCTTTTCGCGTCGCTTGATTTCGGCGACCAACAATTCTTCCGCCGACCAGCCATGCGCTTGCGCTTGCTGCGCCAGTGCAAAGAGCTGCCCGGCGATGGCCGACTTGCTCTTCTGAGGCTGGTAGGGACGCGTTCCGCTGCGTCCCAAACTTTTCTTTTTTGAAATGGGGGACGCGGTGAAACGCGTCCCTGCCGGACCGAGCAGCCCGGCCTTCCGTGCCTTCTTCACGAGCTTCTCGGCGCGCAGCAGAGCGGGCAGGTGCTTCGGAATTCCGTCCAGCGCGGATGGACGTTCGCGGCGCGTGCCCTTTTTCTCGGCGTGCTTGATTTTCTCCCAGTTCGCCCAGACTTCGTCCACGTCCTTGACCTTGAGATTGCCAAAGACATGCGGATGGCGGCGAATGAGCTTTTCCACCAGCACGCGGCAAACTTTTTCAAAATCAAACGCGCCACGCTCCTTCGCCATCTGGCAGTGGAAGACGACTTGCAGCAGCAGGTCGCCGAGTTCCTCGGCCATCTCGTGGTCGTCGCCCGCTTCGATGGCGTCAATCAGCTCATAGACCTCCTCAATCGCGTGGTGGCGCAGTGTCATGTGATTCTGCTCGCGGTCCCATGGGCAACCCTTGGGCGAGCGGAGCTTGGCCATGACGCGCAACAGATCTTCGATGGCGGGTTTCTTCTTCATTTTGGAAAACGCTCAACATTCAACATTTAACATCGTCCATTCAATGAATGGACCTTGCAGAACAACTTGGACGTTGGGCGTTGAATGTTGAGTGTTGAATGTTCAAATCAAAGAATTACGAGATCATCCCGATGGATCAGTTCCACGCGCGAGAGTTTGTGACCGCGCACTTCCTCCGCGCCGAACTTCGCGATGCCGCGGGCGAATTCGGTACCGTCCAAATCGCAAATCCGCACGACGTCGCCAGCGGCAAACTCGCCCTCGCACCGCGCCATGCCCGGTGGTAGCAGGCTTTTGCCTGCTTCCCGCAAGGCTTTCCTCGCACCGTCGTCCACGAACAACGCGCCTTTGGGATGATGGAAGAACGCAATCCAGCGTTTACGGCCTTGGAGCTTGGTGGGCTGTGGCACAAACAACGTGCCTTCGTCTTCTCCGGCGACGATACCAGCCAGAACCTTTTTCTTTTTGCCTGACGCGATGACGAGCGGGATGCCGGAGCGCACAACGATTTTGGCCGCTTCGACTTTGGACCTCATGCCGCCCACCGCCGTGACGCTGTCCGTGCCGCCCGCCATTTTCTCCAGACGCCCGTCAATCTGCTCGATGACCGAAATCGTTTTGGGATCAGCCTTGCCGAAATTCTCGATCACGCCGTCCACAGTCGTGAGGATGACAAGCAAATCCGCCGGCAGCAGCGACGCGACCAGCGCGGAAAGTTTGTCGTTGTCGCCGAATTTGATTTCGGTGAATGAAATGGCGTCGTTCTCGTTGATAATGGGCACGACGCCGCGATTAAGCAGGGTTACGAGGGTGTTGCGGGCGTTGAGATGGCGCTCGTGATGTTCGAGGTCCTCGTGCGTGAGCAACACCTGCGCGACGTGCAGGCTGTGCTGTGCAAACAGCTTTTCGTAAATCGCCATCAACCGTGATTGGCCGACGGCGGCGCAGGCTTGCAGCTCGGCGAGTTCGTTGGGGCGCTTCTCGTAGCCCAGCGCGCCCATGCCCGCGCCCACCGCGCCCGAAGTGACGAGCACGAGTTCGCGCCCGGCCTTGCGCTGCTCGGCCACCTGCGCAACGAGTTGCTCAAGCTGGACGGGGTCGGGCTGCTTGCGGCTGTCCGTGAGCACGCCCGTGCCGAACTTGACCACGATGCGGGTAATGTCTTTGAGCAATTCGCGTCGCACGGGCAGCTTGGTAACAGACGCGGCGGAGAGTGTCGAGGCGGTTGTGTAGTGGCGCAGGCCTCTGGCCTGTGACCGTCCCACCGACCGTCCCGGTTGGTGTTCATGACAACACCTACGGCAACCGAAACGGTTGCCGGGACTATGGCAGCCGGGACGGACTGCCCCACTACCAGCAGCAGCTCACTCGATCCTCGACTCTCGCCCCCCGACTTCCTAATCTCCCGCCATGCGCGAACCATCGCTTAACTTTCTCAAAACCCTCGTCAACACGCCCAGCCCGGTCGGCCACGAAACGCGCGGGCAACGCGTGTGGCTCGATTACGCGAAACAATTCGCCGACGAAACTTTTTCCGATGCTTACGGCAATTGTGTGGCCGTTTTGAACAAGGGAGGTTCGCCACGCTTGATGCTGGCCGGCCACGCCGACGAAATCGCGATGGCGGTGAACTACATTGACGACAACGGTTTCATTTACGTCCGCAAAATGGGCGGCGTGGACGCAGCCATTACCAAGGCCCAGCGCGTCGTCATTCACACACGCAGCGGCGCGGTCAAAGGCGTGGTCGGCAACGTCGCGCCGCATCTGACGAGCAAGGACGACAAAGAGCCAAAGCCGCCGAAGATTCACAACCTCTTCATAGACATTGGCGTTTCCAAGCGCGCCGACGCGGAGAAAGTTGTGCGCATCGGCGACCCGATCACGCTCGTGGACGAGTTCGACATTTTGCGCGGCGACCTGGCCGTGGCGCGCGCGTTTGACAATCGCATCGGCACGTTCGCGGTGGCGGAGGCGCTTCGATTGCTGAAAGAATCGAAGGTCAAACTGCACGCGGAAGTCTGCGCGGTTTCCAATGTACAGGAAGAAGTGGGTCTTCTCGGCGCGCGGCAAATCGCGTATTCGCTCAAGCCCGACGTCGCGCTGGTGGTGGACGTGACACACGCAACGGATTATCCGACCGTGAGCAAAGCCCAACACGGCGACGTGAAAATCGGCAAAGGTCCGGCCATTACCCACGGCGGCTGCAATCATCCCGATGTCGTGGTGCGCATGGAGTCAGTAGCGAAGGCGAAGAAGATTTCGCTGCAACACGAAGCGATGTCCGCCACGAGCGGCACGGACACGGACGTGATTTTCTGGACGCGCGGCGGCATCGCGAGCGCGCTTATCAGCCTGCCGAACCGCTACATGCACTCGCCCGTCGAAGTCGTGAGCCTCAAAGACCTGGAACAGATTCCGCAATTGCTGGCCGCCTTCGCGCTTTCGCTCAAGAAGGGCGAACAGTTCAAGGTGAAGATTTGATCGGCGCGGTTCACGTGGGTAAATCCGCCGCCACTGCGCAGCCAGATCATGAACAGGATGCCATTCACTTCATCGGCGGATTTTACATCTTTGAAAATCTGGTTTTGCAGGTTGGGGCGGTATTCGCGGTTGTGCTTGGGATGTTTCAGGTCAATGAAGTGGGCCTTGCCCACCGACAAGTTCAGCACGTCAATGACCGGAAACTGGAGTTCACCCCGCCGTCCCGCGCCGCGCGACGGAACCTTCCAACGCGCGCTCGCGAGATTCGTGTGACCTGCCTCGTTCTTGACGACGTTCAACTCGGCGACGTTCAAACGCAGGAGGGTGATGTGAAGTTTGCGGTTGGCCAGCGCGAGACGGTCGTACTCGACGTGCAATTCGGGGATGTCCAGAAACGGCGTGCCGCCGAATTCCGGCGGGTTGTAGAGCTTGAATTTCTCTATGTTCACCACGGGCGAAAGGATGCCCGCCGAAAACTTTCCGATCTTCACGTCCATGCCGGTCTGGGAGCGGATTTGCCGCTCGACCAGCGCCCTTAGAATTGCATCCTTGGACAGGATGAGTGCGACGATGAGCACGGCCAACAAGAGGATCATCCGGAAAACCCATTTGAAGAGCCATTTCATGTTTTCACCTCACACCGCCAGATCTTCCGGCCGCACCTCGAGACATTCGTCGTGGTCCTCCCAAACGATGGCGGGATAGAGGTTGAGGAGTTTGGGGCCGAGTTCGCGACCGGCGCGAGCCAGCAGCCGCTCAACCTCCTCTGCGGCGCTCTCATAGGCGCGGTCGTAGTTCCCGGCGCTCTTGCGCTGGCGGTCATCCCAATGCGCGACGGCGTGGATGGGTTCGTATTGGGCGGCCCAGATTTCGAGGTCGGCCCGGACATCGGCCGGAATTTCGTCGAAGGGCACGAGGGTTTCGTTGCAATGCTGGCAAATCAAACCGGCATCACGCACGTCGCGGGTCAGCAGCGGCAGGAATGGCGCGCGGCAACAGGGGGATTCCGGGTAGGCTGACGGCGGCGTGGCGAGGCGCTTGAGCCAGATTTGGCGGTCGTGGGCGGCCTGCGCCGCGAGCCGGTAAGTCCCGATCAACGGGTGCGACGACCGCCACGCCTTGCCTTCCAACTGGCCGAGGGTCTGGGCCAGCCAACGGGCGAGGGTCATGTCGTCAAAATCCCGGAACGCCAGTCCGTATTCCTTCCAAAGCAAATCCAGTGGTTCGTCCGATTCGAAAGCCATCGCACCCAGCTTGGCGGGGAAACGGGGGCTTGTCGAGCGGGGGTTGCAGTTACAAAAAGAACCAAACCCACCTCCATCCGGATTCATCCGGCTGCGAATAAAAATGTGAACGATTCGTAAAAATAGCTTTGACAAACGGCGGGGTGCCGATTAAAGGTAAATCATTCGGGTAGCAGTACGTTTCTTCAGCGGGGTTCCCCACCCCCACCTCCTTGGCGTCTGCTGCCCGAACATTTTGTTTGCTTCCGCTTGACGCGGGTGGAGGCATTTCTTACGTTCTCCTGCCCCTAGCGGGGGCGTAGCTCAATTGGTTAGAGCGCTGCCCTGTCACGGCAGAGGTTACGGGTTCGAGCCCCGCCGCTCCCGCCACTCTTCGTTCGCAGCGCAGCGGAGAACGAGGCTTGGTGTTCTTGAATCCCGTCCTCGGCGGGGGGAAATCTGCTATATCTTATGAAAAAGCTCACATCGTTGGTTGTCACTGTTGTCGTCCTCGCCTCAACCGGTCTCCTCTTTGGAGCGACGGACAAGCCGTTCAACGGCAAGGACCTCACCGGCTGGAAAGCGCGCCCCGAGGGCAATACCGCCAGCCAATGGAAAGTCGGCAGCGCGAAACCCTCCTCGGCGGACCCCAAGGTGCTAAGCGTCACCCCCCGCGGTCATGAGCTGATCAACGACACCAAGGGGCATGGCCAGAGCCTGGACCTCTACACCACGGAAGTCTTCGGCGATGCCATCATCACCCTCGAAGTGATGGTGCCCGAGAAGTCCAACAGCGGCATCTACGTCATGGGCGAATACGAAGTCCAGGTGCTGGACAGCTTCGGCAAGGACGCCAACCCCGGCCCCGGCGACATGGGCGCGATCTACGGCGCCCAGCCCCCCAAGAACCCGAAATACCTCAAGCCCGGGCAGTGGAGCAAATACGAGATCCGCTGGCAGGCGCCGCGGTTTGATGCCGGCGGCAAGAAGATCGCCAATGCGAAATTCCTAAAGGTCATACTGAACGGCAAGGTCATCCATGAAGACGTCGAGATGACAGGTCCGACCCCGGCCGGCGTTGACGGCAAGGAGAAAGCCCGCGGCCCGCTCATGTTCCAGGGCAATCACGGGCCGGTTGCCTACCGGAACATCCGTGTTCGCCCGCTGAACTAACAGAAACCCGCCAGAAGAAAGGACTGAACGATGGAGACGCACTTCGAAAACATGGCACAGGCGCAGGGCGTAATCGCCCGCGAACGGGTGCTGGAGGACCTTAAGACGCTGGCCCGCGATTCCGAAGCCTTGCTCAAGGCCACCGCCGGCGACGTCAGCGAAAAGGCCAAGGGAGCCCGGGCGCGCCTGGCTGCCGCGCTGGAGCGCGCCAAGGTGACGTGCACCGAGCTGCAGGCGCAGACCATCGCCTCTGCCAAGGCGGCGGCGAAAAAAGCCGATGTCGTTATCCGCGACCACCCCTATCAATCCATTGGCATCGCTTTCGGAATCGGGCTGTTGCTCGGGGTGCTGGTTGCCCGCAAATAGCGACGCAAGGAGAAAGGGCAGAGGGCGAGCCGTGGTGCGCCGCGCTCTGCCCAGGTTCCAGTCGGATGGGCCAGCTCAAGGCTGGGATTCGGGCTCGTAGGGCGGAGGACAGGAGGTGGTGATCAGTAATCGGCAATCAGCCGGAGGAGGCGGGATTTCCCAGCTATGGCAACCGCCCTTGGCAGCAAAGCTGCACTACCCCGTGGAAACGAACTTGCGCGGCTTACGCCCCTCAAGAACTGGCTCATTACGAGACACACACGCAGAATATGGCGCAGATTCGCGAATGGATTCAGAAGCTCTGGGAAAACCGGTCCTGCCGCACCCTGATCGGGGCCGCCTTTGCAGTGGTCCTGGGAATGGGCGCCGGACGTGTCTTCATCGGGTCAGTCTACGTGGTGGAGGGAACCAGCATGGAGCCCGCTTATCCCGCGGGGACACCCCTTTACGGAGCGCCCATCTCGACGCCGCTTGAGCGAGGCGACGTTGTGCTGCTCGACGACGGCAAGGAAGACCGTGCGGTCAAGCGCATCATCGGCTTGCCCGGCGAAACCGTCCGGCTTTGGCGCGGGTGCGTCTTCATCAACCGGCAATTGCTGACGGAACCATACCTGCCCAAACACACCTACACCTTCCCCCTCGCGCGAGCGCGGCGGGGCGACACCTGTGTGCTGGGGCCGGGAGAGTACTTCGTGCTGGGCGACAACCGATTCCACAGCGCGGACAGCCGCATGTATGGCCCCGTGCAC
>JALOTT010000182.1 GCA_025457745.1 Verrucomicrobiota bacterium | reverse complement strand
CCCAGTTCAAACCCAGTCCCAACAATTCTTGAAATAGTTTTTCAGGTGTCATGCCGCCAGACTATCCGGGCGGCTCCACCGAAAACAGCGAGGAAGGAGCCTATTGTATCGCGCCTCTCCGGGGGGAGAAGTCAAAACCTAATCATCTGGCTGCTGGCGACTAGCGGAATTGTATCGCGCCTCTCCGGGGGGATAAGTCAAAACTAAAGCCCGCGACAAACAAACTGCCCTCGCTTGTTTCAAATTGGATGTCCCGCAAACTTCGACCGGGCAGTTTGTTTGTCGCGGGCTTTAATCTGGATTCCTCCCCGGAGAAATCGTTTCCAATTGCTTTTAGCAGCAAGCTTCGCAGGGTTGCTTCTCATTCCAGGCGCTTGTTTTTTGTTCTGCAAGCTGCTTGACACGGGATTGAGACTGCGCCAATATGTCCGCGAACTGACCCCGAAAGCGTTCGGGGCTGACTGCGAAATTTCCCTTGCCATATTGAGAAGCGAAAGCTCTCGGCAAGCCCGGTAGTGACTATTCCAATTTGAACTTTTCGAGTCGTTGGGCGTCCAAACAACGGCCTGCCGCGACGAGCGCGAGCACGGCGGGTTGGCGGTTTTCACCGACCCGCGGTAACCCGCCCCGCAGCGGAAGAAACCTAAGCTAACAAAGTTAATTTATGCCAAGACCTCCTGGAAAACGGGCCAAGATCAAAGCGCCCAAAATCACATCCCCCGACAATCAAGGCTTTGAAGCGGAGGATGCTGACCCAGCCGTGCTCGCGCCCGGCGCGGCAGGTCCGACCGCCACCACCGCCGTGGCCAAAAAGCCCGCACCGACGCCGCCGGTTGTTCCCGAACCGCCGATGCCGGATGTGGAAATAGAAGAGCCGTTCCCCCCGCCAAAACGCGCGCGTTCCACTCCGCAAAAGGACCAGATTGCCGCTTCGCCAGTCAACATCGCCAAATTACAGGCGATGCCGATGAGCGAACTCAACGCCATGGCCCGCGACCTGGGCGTGGAGAATTTCGGCACGATGCGCAAGCACGAGGTCATTTTCCATATCCTGCAGAAGAACGCCGAAGCCGCCGGCGTGTTGTTCTCCGAAGGCGTGCTGGAAGTATTGCCGGAAGGCTTCGGCTTTCTGCGCTCGCAGAGTTTCAACTACCTCCCCTGCCCCGAGGACATTTACGTGTCGCCGTCACAGATCCGGCGGTTTGATTTGCAGACCGGAAACCTCATAGCCGGGCAGATCCGCCCGCCCAAGGAAAAGGAAAAGTTTTTCGCGCTCCTCAAAGTCGAGGGCGTGGACGGCGAAGACCCGGACAAGGCGAAGGAGAAAACACTCTTCGAGAACCTCACGCCGCTGTTTCCCAACAAGCGGTATCTGCTGGAAACCGTCGCCGACGAATTGTCCACGCGGGTGCTGGATCTGGTCTGTCCGATTGGCAAAGGCTCGCGCGGGCTCATCGTGGCGCCGCCGCGCACGGGAAAGACCGTTTTGATGCAGAAGCTGGCCAACGCGATCTTGAAGAACAATCCGGAGGCTTACGTTTTCATTCTGCTCATTGACGAGCGGCCCGAAGAAGTCACCGACATGGAGCGGAGTTGCAAACCCGCCGAAGTGATTTCCTCCACGTTCGACGAACCGCCGGAGCGCCACGTGCAGGTCGCCGAAATGGTGATCGAAAAAGCCAAACGCATGGTCGAACACAAGCGCGACGTGGTCATCCTGCTCGATTCCATCACGCGCCTGGCCCGCGCCTACAACACGGTGCAGCCGCACTCCGGCAAGATTCTCTCCGGCGGCGTGGACGCCAACGCGCTGCACAAGCCCAAGCGGTTTTTCGGCGCCGCGCGCAACATCGAGGAAGGCGGCTCGCTCTCCATCATCGCCACGGCGCTCGTGGACACCGGGTCGCGCATGGACGAAGTCATCTTTGAAGAGTTCAAGGGCACCGGCAACATGGAGGTCTGTCTGGATCGCGCGTTGGTGGACCGGCGCATTTTCCCCTCGATCAACATCGAGCGTTCCGGCACGCGCAAAGAGGAACTCCTCTACCATCCGGACGAACTCAACAAGATCATTCTGCTACGCCGTGCGTTGACCGGCGTGCCGTGTGTCGAAGCGATGGAACTGCTGCTCGGCAAGCTGAAGACAAACCGGAGCAACATCGAATTCCTGCTTGGCATGGCCGTGGGCTGAACGGCCGGCAACGGTTGAATCCTATTCGTTGACTGTCGTTGTAGCCCGACTCCGCAACCAACACCAAACGATCATGTACTCGCGTAACACACATTACCTGTTTTATCCGGCAGAACCGGCGGCGCAGCCGCGCCGCCCTGCCGAACCAGCTAGGAACGCGCTGCCGCGCGTCCTGCGGCGATTATGGATTGCCACACGGAATTCGTATCATTCGTTTTCTCTTGCGTGGCGGCCCGCATTGCTGGCGATGAGCGCCGCGTTGGCGCTGGCTGGTTGTGGCCGCGACGACATCAAGGCCTATCAAGTTCCCAAGGAATCAGCCCAAGCGAACCAACCCGCCGGTCAGCCGGACACTTCCACGACGCGGAAGAAACCGAATCTGACCTGGAAGACGCCCACAGGCTGGACGGAAGTTGCCGCCGGCGAAATGCGCGTGGCTTCCTTCAACGTCAAAAACGAAAACGGCAAGCGGGCGGACGTGAGCGTGATTCCCCTCTCCGGCACCGCGGGCGGCGATTCCGCCAACGTCAACCGTTGGCGCGGTCAGGTTGGACTGCCGCCCGTGCCGGCGGAAGAATTGCAAAAAACCGCGCTGCGCGTTGAGGTTGGCGGCCAAACTGCCGAGCTGCACGATGTCGCCGGCACGAATGTCAGCAGCGGCGAGCCGATGCGGATTTTGGGGGTCATTCAGCATCGCGAGGGCACGGCGTGGTTTTTCAAAATGACGGGCGATGACCAGCTCGTCGCGCAGCAAAAGCCCGCATTCATCGAGTTGCTCAAGTCATTTCAATTTGTCACCGCCGAGGAGCAAGCGACCTTGCCGCCCGACCACCCGCCGATTGACGCGACGGCGGCGGCTCCGACAACTGCCGCTCCGGCGGACGACGCCAAACCAACCTGGCAGGTGCCCTCGGGCTGGAAGGAAGTTGCGGGCGGACAATTTCTCGTGGCGAAGTTCATGATCGGAGGCGGCGAGAGCGGCGCGCAGGCGGCGGTGAACGTGAGCCGTTCTGCCGGCGACGGCGGCGGTCTGGCGGCGAATGTGAACCGCTGGCGCAAGCAACTTGGTTTGAATGAACTTGCCGGTGGCGAACTCGCCCAAGCGGCCAAGACCATCGAGACTTCAGCCGGCCCCGCCACCCTCATCGAAATGAGCGGCACAGACGCGCGCAGCGGCCAACCCGCCGCGCTCGTCGGCGCGATGGTGCCGCAGCCCGGACAGACCTGGTTTTACAAACTCATGGGCGACGCGAAAGTGGTTGAGGGTCAGAAGGAGACATTCACAAAATTTGTTAAAGAGGCGAGCTACTGACATGCTCGACCGACTCGTTAAGATTTTCACGTCGCTGCGGTTGACGGTGGTTCTGCTGGCGCTCGGGCTGGTCCTGGTCTTCTGGGGCACGCTGGCGCAGGTCCACCTCGGACTTTACAAGGCGCAGAATGAATTCTTCCGCAGTTCTCTCATCTACTGGCAGCCGGCCGGTTCGAGTCTGAAGATTCCCATTTTCCCCGGCGGTTATCTGATCGGCGGCCTGCTGCTGATCAACCTGCTCGCCGCCCACACGCGCTACTATCAACCCGGAAAACGGAAAATCGGCATCGCGATGATCCACCTGGGCGTCGTGCTGCTGCTCGTCGGGCAATTCCTCACGGACGTGCTTTCCACGGAGAGCAGCATGCACATCCGCAACGGCGCCACGAAAAACTACTCCGAAGCCGACCGCAGCTTCGAACTCGCCATCGTGGACATCACCGACGCCCTTTCGGACAAGGTCGTCGCGATTTCCGGCCACCGCCTGCTCAAGCGCGGCGAAATCAGCCATCCCGGATTGCCCTTCACGGTGCGCGTGCAAAACTTTTACGGCAACTCGTCGCTCCTCGAAAAGGCCGGGCCGCAGTATCAGGAAGTGAAGACCACCGCCGGAATCGGGGCCGGCATCTGGTGGCGGGAACTGCCGCACGAAACCGTGATGGAAAAGCGCGACATGCCGTCTGGCATCGTGGAACTGCTCACGCCGCAAGGCTCGCTGGGCACTTACCTCGTGTCCGCCTTTCTCAACCGGCCCCAGGAACTGACGCACAACGGCCGGACTTATCAGTTGCACCTGCGGCCGACACGCCTTTACAAACCGTTCAGCATGCATCTCGTCGAATTCAAGCATGACAAGTATCCGGGCACGGACATTCCGAAGAATTTTTCCAGCCGCATTCGCCTGCAACGGCCTGACACCGGCGAGAGCCGCGAGGTGTTGATCTACATGAACAACCCGCTGCGCTACGCCGGCGAAACCTATTATCAGGCGGGCTTTGATCCAGACAACCAGGGCACGGTCTTGCAGGTGGTGCACAATCCCAGCTGGCTCACGCCCTATTTCTCGTGCGTGCTCGTGGGGATCGGACTAACGGTTCAATTCCTGATGCACCTGTTTGGCTTCGCCACAAAACGGAGGGCCGCATGAAAAGTTTGTTCAAAATTCTGCCGTGGTTTTTTCTCGCGCTGTTCGGCACGGAAGTCCTCGTGGTCATGCTGCCGAAGAAGGACGGCGAGTTTCACGCGCGCGAATTCGGCTCGCTGCCCGTGCTGCTCAACGGGCGCATCCAGCCGTTTGATTCCGTTGGCCGCAATGCGCTGCTGCAAATTCGCAGCACGGGCGATCTGCCGTTGGAGCCGGTGCCGTCGTGGCAGTTCTGGCATCACCCGAAGAAACTCAGGTCCACCGGGTGGTTGCTGGAAGTATTTTTCAAACCCCAAGTCGCCGACACGCGCCCGATTTTCCTGATTCACCACCCCGACCTGATCAGCGGACTCAAACTGGGCGACAAGGGCGTCGAGAAATCCGGCCTGCGCTATTACACGTTCAACGACATCAAGCCCCGGCTTGATGAAATCAGCGCCCAAGGCCGCCAGGCCGGCCAGGTGGAAGACCCCCGGCGCACGACTTATCAAAAGCAGGTCTTGAAACTTGCCAACGCGGTCATCCTTTATCAACGCCTCAAGAACAGCATGCAACCGGAGGACGCGCGGGATTTTGCAAAAACAGTCGAGGACTACAAAGCCTCGCTCTCCGCCGGAGTCGAGGCGTTCCGAGCGCAACAAGCGGGCCGGCCAGCCGACAAGGAGGCCTTGGACAAGCTCTCAAATTCCGTGCGGACATTCGACCAGCTCGCCAACTTTGCCTACCCGCTCGTGGTGCCGCCCCTTGACCCGGATAAGGACCGGAACGCCTGGTCGAACGTGGGGAACAGTCTGGTCGCCTCAATCCAGACGGACGAAATTCACCCGGCGGTTTCCTTCTTCGCGCGCATGGCCTCGGCGTACGCCAAGGTTGACGCTGCGGAATTCAACCGCGCCGTGGCCGGTTACAAGACCTGGCTCGCGCCGAAGTTTTCAAAAGAGACAACCAAAGGCCGGGCGGAATTTTATTTCAACCAGGTGAAGGCCTTTCTGCACGCCACGATCATCTACATCTGCGCCTTGGTTCTTGCCGGCGGCGCGTTGTTGACCTTCGGCGCGTGGCCGAACCTGTCCGAATCGCTCCGGCGCTCGGCATTTTATCTCATCGCGCTGGCGTTCGTCGTTCACACCTTTGGACTCATCTATCGCATGGCGCTCGAAGGCCGGCCTCCGGTGACAAACCTGTACTCGTCCGCCATCTTTATCGGCTGGGGTGCATGTGGGCTGGGACTCGTTCTGGAACGGATTTACAAGGTGGGTCTTGGCAGCGCGGTCGCCGGCTTGGCCGGGTTCGTTACCCTGTTGATTGCTCACAACCTGGCGCTGGGCGGCGACACCATGGAAATGATGCGCGCCGTGCTCGACACGAATTTCTGGCTCGCCACCCACGTCGTGACGATAACGCTGGGCTACGCCGCCACATTTGTGGCCGGGACGCTGGCAATGGCTTACATCGCCATCGGTTTGTTCACTCCCTTGCTTGGCCGCAACTTAGGGGCACGCGACGCTGATTCGAAGACAAATGAGCTTGAAGGGCCGGTAGGGCGCGTCACTCCGTGCGCGCCCCAGGCTGGACTGGGGCACTCGAACGGCGCGCACGGAGTGACGCGCCCTACCACGCAAGGCGGTGAAATCGCGTTGGACAAGGCGCTGACGAAAATGGTCTATGCCATCGTCTGCTTCGCCACCCTGTTCAGCTTTACCGGCACGGTGCTCGGCGGCATTTGGGCCGATCAATCCTGGGGCCGGTTCTGGGGTTGGGACCCCAAGGAAAACGGCGCGCTGCTCATCGTGATCTGGAACGCGCTCATCCTGCACGCGCGCCGGGGCGGCCTCGTGCGCGAGCGCGGCCTGATGAACCTCGCCATCTTCGGCAACATCGTCACGGCGTTCTCGTGGTTCGGCGTGAACATGCTCGGCATCGGCCTGCATTCCTACGGCTTCATGGATTCGGCGTTCAAATGGCTCACGCTCTTCATCGGCAGTCAGGTCGCCTTCATCATTCTCGGAATGTTGCCGCTCCGCCTGTGGAAGAGTTTTCAAGCCCGCACCTCCGACTCGCCGACGCCCAAAGGCCCTGTCGGTGGAGACACTTCTCCCGCGCCTGCGAGCACTTGATTCTCATCCCTGGCTATTCAGGCCGCGCAGCATACAGCCCTCCCGGATCAGGCATCAGTAGAGTAGGCGGAGCGGACGGGTTGAAGAGGCACGAGGCCAATGACCGTCATGCTCCGCCAACTCTACTCATGTTCATATACCAACCTCGCGTTAACCGTCCAGCGGACTCCGCACACCCAACCCCGGCTTCTCCATTCAAAAACCTCCCTCTCCACCTCGTCCGGGGAGAGGGACCGAGGGTGAGGTGTCGGAACTTCATTGATCTAATGGACTTCTGACGCCGATGCCAGGCTTGGCCATCACATGCGTATAAAGCTGCGTCGTCGCCACATTCTTGTGGCCAAGCAAGTCTTGCAGCGTCCGAATATCCGTGCCGCCTTCCAGCAAATGCGTGGCGAAGCTGTGCCGCAGCACGTGCGGCGTCACCCGCTTGTTCAATTCCGCCTTGCGCGCCGCCTGTCGGATCGCATGTTGAAAGGTGGCATCCAGCACGTGAAACCGGCGCCGCAGCTTCAAGCGCGGATCGTTCATCAGTTGGCGCGACGGGAAGAGCCACTGCCATTCCCACGACTCGCCGGCTTTCGGATATTTGCGCTCCAACCCTTCCGGCAGCCACACGCCCGGAACTCCGTCGCGCCGGTCGTCGGCGTG
>JALOTT010000181.1 GCA_025457745.1 Verrucomicrobiota bacterium | reverse complement strand
CAGCGCGCCGGTGTTCACGGATTTGTGCATGGGCCTGATCACGGCCAGCGAGGCGACCGAGACCAACACCTTTGGCTGCACCAACGTCTTCACCCGGACCTGGACGGCCCACGACGGTTGCGGCAACAGCACGAATCGCAGTCAGACCCTCACGGTGATTGACACGACGCCGCCGGCGGTGACGACCGAGCAGGGGGCCGATGCGGTGATTGAATGTCCGGCTGAGCCGGAGTTCAGCGCGCCGGTGTTCACAGCGCGCCGGTGTTCACGGATTTGTGCATGGGCCTGATCACGGCCAGCGAGGCGACCGAGACCAACACCTTTGGCTGCACCAACGTCTTCACCCGGACGTGGACGGCCCACGACGGTTGCGGCAACAGCACGAACCGCAGCCAGACCATCACGGTCATTGACACGACGGCCCCGGCGGTCACGACCGAGCAGGGCGCGGACGCGGTGATTGAATGTCCGGCGGAACCGAGCTTCAGCGCGCCGACCTTTATGGACGCCTGCGCGGGCCCGGTCACGCCCAGCGAGGTGACGGTCACCAACACCAGCGGTTGCAGCAATCTTATCACGCGGACGTGGACGGCGAATGACGGTTGCGGGAACAGCACCAACCGCAGCCAGACGATCACGGTGGTTGTCTGCACCACACCGCCGGTCATCACTTATACCAACACCAGTTCTGGAACGTGGACCCTCAATTGGAGTGGGCCGTGCTTCCGGCTGCAGACGAACAGCCTTAGCGTCGGCATCACGACAAACTGGTCAGACTGGTTCGATTACCCGGGCGGGACGAATCCTCCGGTCACAGTTACGATTGACCCGGCCATTCCGTGTGTGTTCTACCGTTTGGTGTGGCCGTAAGGTTGCGACGCGGGTCTGTGTCAGCCGTAATGAGCGTTGCTGGCGCAAGCGAGAAATGGCGGCGGCACCGCACCACGGCCTCATGGTATTTGTGACGGGCGGTGGACATGTTGGGTGGTTAGCCGCAGGTCGGGATTGGCTTAAGCTGCGGTTTGACCAATTTGCTTGCCGCATCCATCCTACTCGTATAACCACAGCGAACGAACAGTCGGCATCCGTCATGGAACAACGCGCAAACAATCGTCTCATCCGGCCCAAGGCGGGTTACCCCGGCCCGGAGCCGCTGCCGTTTATGCCGCGGGCGCAACGATGATGCGATCTTTGGAGGACACACGATGAGGAAACCAGGCATCGGTGAGCCAAACTTAGGCGCGATGGTGGGAGTGGTGGTCGGGGCCGTGGGCGGGTTGGTTGCGATCGCCATACCACTGGCGATCCTGCGTGGCGACATCAAGGCGCTGTCTGAAGCGCGCACGTTCGGCTTGGTTGGATTTCTCGTCAGTTCGACCGTCGGCTGGTTCCTTGGCGGACAAATTGGCCGGCGGCTTGAAGGAAGATTGAGCGAACGTACGGCCGGCATCGTCAGCGGAATTCTCGGCGGGCTTGTGCCGGTGGCGGGTTTTGCCTTGTGGGGTTGGTATTTGGTGACACCGAGATGAAACGACAACGTTAGTGATGAGGCACTGAAGGTGGGGCGCGTCACTCCGCGCGCCGAGCTTGGGGGGATTCGGAGATGGCGCGCACAGAGCAACGCCACAACGCCGACGTTCAGGGATTCCAAATCAAAACCAGCTTTCCCCGTGCAGAAAACACTACTGCGAGTGTTTCGTCTTCAAAAACGAAAAGTCCCCGCCCGACCTTGCGGTCAGACGGGGACAAATCGGGTTTGGGAGTTCGCCAGGCTCTCTTTCCCGTGCCGACATTAGGCGCTCCCACCGAAGCGGGGCTGCCGGCTTCCCGACGCCATTCTCCACGGCAAGCGGAGTCTTCGGCCTCGTAGCAGGGCCGTCCAACGCCTTGCGGCGTTGAATTTCGAGTGAGGCTTTTCAGCTCGCTTGGGCTGGTGGTTGCGCCACCGGCTTGCGAACCAGGTCCAGACACGTCTGCAATTTCGTCTCCGCGTCTTGACCAACTGACTTTGGTCGGCCACCGCTTTTGACGGTGCGTTGGCCAAAGCCACGGGTCTCGCCTCTTATCTCTCAGGTTGCTTTTCGTTCACAGTTCAGCGGTGTCGTTTTTAACATCGCCGACGCTCGGAAGGTTTTCACGCGACCTGCCTAGTCTGCGTGTCCTTCCCGGTGCAGCCGCTCCTTTTGTCCACCTTTCGATGGCTTTCGTTGGGCGGTTCCAAACGGTTGATTGGATCCGCCAGAGTCGTCCGCCCCGTGCTGATGCACAGTAGCAACCGGATACCCTCTGGGTAACTGCGTTTCGCCCAGGCTCGAAACCCGCCCGGGCTACTTGACTCAACTCGGAGCGGTTTCTCATCGCTCCTCATCGCCAAGTTCCTTTTTCGCGTTTACTGACGACGCGCGAACGTCGCCAGAGGAACTGGTGAATTCTGCCTCCTTCACCCGGCCTTGCGGCCTGATTTCAGAGGGGTCGCGCCAACCAGCCTGACCCGACCATTCCCCAGTTGCCTGGGATTATCCTTGAGACGTCCAGTCACTTTCTTTCGTCCGTCACCGACCATCTCAGTTCTTTCAATGAACTGCGATAATCTTAACTCTATTTTCCAATCTGACAACGAATTCATATGCACAGGTTGTTCACCAGAACGGAGCGGTGAACAACTTGGGAACAACTTATTTTAGCCAATGAAATCAACCCTCCGCGCCATTCGTTCAGGAAATTATTCACCGTCGGAGCGTCGCAGAAATTCGCGCGGTGAAAAAGTTTTGCACCGCAACTTTGCAAAAACCAAACGGCCAAGTTGCCCAAACGCAGCTTCTGTCGGCGAGTGTTTACCGCTTGTTTCAGAATCAAACCCACGTACAGAGATTCATGGCCAGCATAAAATCACCTTACGAAACGAGATAGGCTGCGAATGTTCAGTTGGCTTACGGTTGGTCTCAACGAACACCATAAGCACTGTTCCGCCAGACAGCTACGAGCACGTTGGCGAGTTGGCTGCGGACATCACCAATGCGACGCCAGCTGATGACCACGGACTTGCAGAGTCGTTGTATCAGCGCCTTCATGTTTACCACGAGGAGCAGCTTGCGGCTGGTTGTAGTCATCCATTCCTCGTCGAGACATTGGCGGATTATACCGATGACCCCGGCCCGCCGTGCTCGCGCCCGTCGCGGCAGGCAAGGTGAAGGCCGTTTTGCCATGTAACCTTCTGCTTTCCAGAAAACAATCTGCGCCCATCTGCGTTCAGCTTCGGATTATAGGATGATGGGGAGCGTATTAGACCAAGGCGTCTTTACGTGAAAACAAAAAGGCGCGTCATTGCTGACGCGCCTTTGAAAATATTCGACACCTCATCCGGCTTCGCCACCTTCTCCCCGGTCGAGGCGGAGAAGGAAGTTCAATACCGATAGTGCTCCGGCTTGTACGGACCTTCGAGGGGCACGCCGAGGTAATCGGCTTGCTTCTTCGTGAGCTTGGTCAGCTTCACGCCGATGCGATCGAGGTGCAGGCGGGCGACTTCTTCGTCCAGTTTCTTGGACAGACGATAGACGCCAATCTTGTTGGTGGCGCGGTTGGCCCAGAGGTCGAGTTGCGCGAGGCATTGGTTGGTGAAGCTGTTGCTCATCACGAAGCTCGGATGGCCGGTGGCGCAGCCGAGGTTCACGAGGCGGCCTTCGGCGAGCAGATAAATCGTGCGGCCATTCGGCAGCACGTATTTGTCATACTGCGGCTTCACGTTGATGCGCTTCACGCCTTTCAGCGTGTTGAGCCGGTCCACCTGAATCTCGTTGTCGAAATGGCCGATGTTACAAACGATGGCCTGGTCCTTCATCTTGAGGATGTGATCCAACGTGATGACGTCGCAATTGCCGGTCGTCGTCACGTACATGTCGCCGATGCCGAGCGTGTCTTCGAGCGTGGTGACTTCAAAGCCTTCCATCGCGGCTTGCAGCGCGTTGATGGGGTCAATCTCGGTAACGATGACTCGCGCGCCGAATCCGCGGAGCGAATGCGCGCTGCCTTTGCCGACGTCGCCGTAGCCCGCGACGACCGCGACCTTGCCGGCGATCATCACGTCGGTGGCGCGCTTGATGCCGTCGGCGAGCGATTCGCGGCAGCCGTAGAGGTTATCGAACTTGGACTTGGTGACAGAATCGTTGACGTTGATGGCGGGTACGAGGAGCTTGCCTTGCTCCAGCATCTGGTAAAGACGATGCACGCCGGTGGTCGTTTCCTCGGAAACGCCTTTCCAATCCTTAACAACGGTATGCCAGAAACCGGCGCGTTCCTTCGCGACCTTTTTCAAGAGCGATTTGATGACGGCAATTTCGTGGTTGTCGCTGGGCGTGTGAACCCAGTTGTCACCGTTTTCATGTTCGTAGCCTTTGTGGATGAGGAGCGTGGCGTCGCCGCCGTCGTCCACGATGAGTTGCGGACCTTTGTTGCCGGGATGTGTGAGCGCGGCGAGGGTGAAGTCCCAGTATTCTTCCAACGATTCGCCCTTGTGCGCGAATACCGGAAAGCCGGCCTTCGCGATGGCGGCGGCGGCGTGGTCTTGCGTGGAGAAGATGTTGCAGCTCGCCCAGCGCACGGACGCGCCGAGTTCGGCGAGTGTCTCAATGAGAATCGCCGTCTCGATGGTCATGTGGAGCGAGCCGGTGATGCGGACGCCTTTGAGCGGCTTGCTCACGCCGTATTTCTTACGGATGGACATGAGGCCGGGCATTTCGTGCTCGCAAACCTGGATGGTTTTGCGCCCCCATTCGGCGAGCGAAATGTCGCGCACGGCATAGTCGGGCTTGGCTGCGCCGTTGCCGTTTCTCTTGGCGAGCGCAGCTTTGACGGTTCTGGTACGGAAGGGAGAGAGTTTGATGGCGGGCATGGTCGTCTTGCGTGTTGCGTGTTGCGTGAACAAGTTATTTGAGTTTGAGGGCGCGGCGCAGGTCTTTGACCTTGTCGGTTTTTTCCCAGGTGATGTCTTTGTCGTTCTTGCCGAAGTGGCCGTAGTTGGTCGTCTTCGAGTAGATCGGGCGGAGGAGGTTGAGTTGCGTGATGATGTTGGCCGGCTTGAAACTGAACACTTCCTTCACCGCCTTCTCGATCTTCGCGTCGGTGATGCCCTCGATGGCCGTGCCGAAGGTGTTCACGCAGACGCTGACCGGCTCGGGATAACCGATGGCGTAGGCGAACTGGATCTCCGCGCTGCTCGCAATGCCGGCCGCGACGATATTCTTCGCAACGTAGCGCCCCATGTAAGCCGCGCTGCGGTCCACTTTCGACGGATCCTTGCCGGAGAACGCGCCGCCACCATGCCGGCCCATGCCGCCATAGCTGTCCACAATAATTTTGCGTCCGGTGAGGCCGGTGTCGCCCTGCGGTCCGCCGACAACGAAACGTCCGGTCGGATTGATGAGGAACAACGTTTTCTTCGTAAGCAAACGCTTGGGCAAAACTTTCTTGACGACTTCCTCGATGCAGAATTCCTCGATGGTCTTGTGCGTCACGTCGTGGGCGTGTTGCGTGGAAATGACGACGTTGGTGATGGCGACCGGTTGGTCGTCCACGTAGCGAACAGACACCTGGCTCTTCGCGTCAGGCCGAAGCCACGCGACCTTACCGCTCTTGCGGATTTTGGTGAGCGCGCGTCCGAGCTTGTGCGCATACATGATGGGCGCGGGCATCAGCTCCGGCGTTTCGGTCGTGGCGTAACCGAACATCAAGCCTTGGTCGCCGGCGCCTTGCTCGGCCTTCTTCTTGCCGACAGCCTTGCGCGCGTCAACACCTTGCGCGATGTCCGGCGACTGCGACGTGATGGCGTTCATGATGAGCACCTTGTCGGCATGAAAAACATCGTCGTCGTGCGTGTAGCCGATGTCGCGGATCGCCTGCCGCGCGATCTGATTGAAATCGAGCTTGGCCTTGGTGGTAATTTCACCGCCGACCACGACGAGGTTCGACTTGGCGTAAGTTTCGCAGGCCACGCGGCTGTATTTGTCCTGCGCCAGGCAGGCGTCCAGCACGTAATCGGAAATTGTGTCGCAAACCTTGTCCGGGTGGCCTTCGCCAACGGATTCGGAGGAAAAGATGAAGTTCTTGCTCATGGAGTTTTGGTGTCAGGTTGTCGTAATTAAAATGTCATATTGACGTATCAAGATAGGATGATATAACACAATTGCAGCGCGTCAACTGGTTTCTGGAAAAAATGGGCGCGGTTTGGAGTTCCGCCTTCAGGCGGTTCATCGCAAGCTGTGTCCGCGGCAGCGCCGCCTGAAGGCGGAACTCCAGACGAACGACGCGCCGCCATTGAAAGACAATAAACCATGTCGCCGACATTAAAATCCCTCCGCGCCCTGTCGGACGCCACGCGCCTGCGCATCGTGGCCTTGCTCGAACGCGACGAATTGTCGGTGAACGAGCTTCAGGAAATCACGCGGCTGGGCCAGTCGCGCATCTCCACGCACCTGGGTTTGCTGTCGGATTGCGACCTGGTCCACTCGCGGCGCGAGGGGAAGCGGACGTTTTACCGGATCAATCCGCAGGCCGACGCCGTGGCAGGCGAATTCATTCAACTTGCGATTCGCGGGGCGAAGGAACTCGCCGAGCACGCGAGCGATCAAATCAACCTCAAGCGTATCCTCAATCGGCGACGCGAGCAGGCGCAGGTTTTCTTCAACCAGGTTGCGGGGCGGTTTGATCGTGTCTATGGCCCGGGTCGGTCGTGGCAGGCGTTCGGGCATTTGTTGCTGCGGATTCTGCCGCCGTTGACCGTGGCGGATTTGGGCGCGGGGGAAGGCCTGTTGAGCGAATTGTTGGCGCGCCGTTGCAAGAAAGTCATTGCCGTGGACAATTCGGAAAAGATTGTCGCATTCGGCGCGGCCAAGGCGAAGAAGAACGGTTTGAAGAATCTGGAATTCCGCATGGGCGATTTGCAGAACCCGCCGATTGAGGCCGGCAGCGTTGATCTCGTGATTTTGAGTCAGGCATTGCATCACGCCGAAGACCCGGCAGCGGCAATCGCGAGTGCTTTCAAATTGCTCAAGCCCAGCAGGCAGGTTTTGATCCTGGACCTGCTGGCGCACAAGTTCGACAAAGCCCACGAACTTTACGGCGACCGCTGGCTGGGCTTTCCCGAGAGCGATTTACACCGTTGGTTGGAAGGGGCTGGCTTCAAGAAAATCGAAATCAGTGTCGTCGCCGCCGAGGAACAGCCGCCGCATTTCCAAACCATTCTCGCCGTCGGGGAAAAATAATTTCGCGCGAAGCCCTCGAAGTTTGCGAAGAAAATTTTCCCCTCCGCCGCCTTCGCGTTCTTCCCGCGACACAGTTTCTTATTCAGCCGACGATCAAATTCACCATTTTCTTGGGCACGACGATGATTTTCTTGATCGTCTTTCCGGCGATGAATTGCTGAACCTTCTCCGATGCCTTCGCCGCCGCTTCCAGTGTGGCGTTGTCGGCGTTGGCGGGAACTTGGATCACGTCGCGCAGCTTGCCGTTCACCTGCACGGGAATTGCGAGCGTGTCTTCGACGAGCAGCGCGGGGTCGAACTTGGGCCAGGGGGCGTAGGGCAATGAGGCATGAAGCATGAAGCATGAAGAATCGAGCCTCGCCCAAAGTTCTTCCGCGATGTGTGGCGAGAAGGGTTGGAGCAACTGCAAGAATGTC
>JALOTT010000556.1 GCA_025457745.1 Verrucomicrobiota bacterium | reverse complement strand
CGTTCACATACCGGGGCGGTATGACCAGCTCCGGAAAGACCACATGGCGCAGTCGCCTGAGGTCCAGCTCCGCCACCGGCCACTTGGCCTCGATCTCCGAGTCCCAGCCCGCAGGATAGTCCCCGCTGGTGTCGGAGAAAAACTGCACGTCGAACATGGTCAGGAGCAATTTTGTCGGGGCGCCGATCAGCGGGTTGATCGTGACTTGATTCGTGCCCGCCGTGACCTTGACCGACAATCCGGCTTTGACCCACGCACCGGGAATGAGGGTTGTGAAGCTGTTGCTGTAAGAATGCTGCACCACGCCCGGCCCGTCGGGAATCGACGCGGGCAGAACGGCCGGCCCGGTGAGCGTGAGGTTGGTGCTTTGCCCGTTGAGCGTCAACAGGGCCGTGACCGGCGGTGACGCCGGGGTCTCCGGAGACACGACATGGACCTTGAGCAGTGTGTTGCGGTTGCCCACGAGACCGAAATAGGGATCCGTGGCTTTCATCACATGGGTCTGGGCGAAATAGACCGCATCGATCGTCACCCCGCCGCTGGCGGCGCCGACCCACTTTTGCGCCAGGGCATCGCGTTCGGCGGCGAAATCAACCGCACTCAAGACCTGATCAAACACCTTCACCTCACCGATCATGCCGTCCATGTATTGACTGCTGTTCTCACTGGTGCCGAGGTAAAGTGTTTGGCTCGATGAGAAGTCGGCCGCCGCCACTGTGTTGTTGTAGGATGTTCCGCTCTTGGAATCCCACAGTTCGAACTTGCCGGACGCTTTGTCATAATTGAAAGCGAAGACCACGGTTTCGCCCGGAGAGATCGCCGCCGCAGGATTTACACCGCGGGCTGGGCGGTTTCATACTTGAGCACGAAGGACGGGTTGGCCGCCGGGTTGCCTTGATTGGCAAACACGGTATCGCGGATGATGCCGCCCAGGATCGCATCGGCTTTGAACGCCACCAGCACGGCGAAGCCGCTGTTGGTGGCCGCAGCGCCGTTGAAGTTCAGCCAGTTGTCCTGCTGCGCGGCAGTGAACAACTTGAATCCGTTGCGGTTGGTGCCCAGATCCACGCCGGGCAGGCCCGTGGCCGCCAGGCTCGTGCTGGGCCATTTGGGCGTGCCGATGGGCGCCTGATCGGTGGCGTTGTTGCCGTTGCCGGACAGATCTGTCCATGCGGTCACGACGCCGGAACCATTCACAGTGATGCTGCCCGTTGCCGCGGCATCCAAATGCTGGATCAAAGCGGCCCGGGTGGGGCTTGCTGCCAGCAGCAAGCCCACATTGACAGCCAAAATTTTCACGATACTTTCATAATTAATTCACCCGGCCGGGTTCCCGCTGACCCGATCCGGAACGCTTCGTCAGCGCGTCGCCCAAATCGGCGCGGGCCTTTTCCGCCTCCTCCTTGAGTTGCTTCACGACTTCGGGATGGTTTGCCGAAACGTCGGTGGTTTCGCCCATGTCATTTGCCAGATCATACAGTTCGGCACTCTCAAGTTGCCGGTTCACATATTCTCCCGGCATTCCGTCGCGGCCGGGCGCCTGGCCTATCATAGTGCGATAAGTGTGGGGCATTTGCAACTTCCAGCGCCCGTCGCCTGAGGTCACGGCTTGCAGCTGGTTGACTTCGTAATAAAACCAGTAGGCGGCGTGCGGATTCTTTGCGCCGGGCTGTCGGGAAATGATCGGCCAGACATCGAGGCCGTCAATTTTTCGGTCCGGCAATTGGGCACCGATGAGATCGGCGATGGTCGGGAACAAATCAATCGTCATGAGCATGTCCCAAGTCTCCACGCCGGCGGGAATGTGTCCGGGCCAGCGCATGATGCAGGGCACCCGTGTGCCGCCCTCCCAACTGGTGCCCTTGCCCTCGCGCAACGGCCGGGCCGAGCCGGCGTGATTGCCGTAGGAAAGCCAGGGTCCGTTATCCGAGGTGAAGATGACCCAGGTGTTTTCGTCGAGCCCGTTGCGCTTGAGCGCGCCCAGCACCTGGCCCACCGACCAGTCAATCTCCTCAATCACATCCCCGTAAAGTCCGCGTTTCGTTTTGCCGCGAAACTTGTCGCTCACGCCCAGCGGCACATGCGGCATGCTATGGGCGAGGTAGAGAAAGAAGGGCCGCGCCTTGTTTTTCTCGATGAACTTCACGGCGCGCTCCGCATACCACGTCGTCAACTGGTTCTGGTCCTCCTGCGTGACCTTGGGCCGGGCGACGGTTTCCCCATCAAACAGGACAAGGTCCGGATAGCCACGCTTCCGTGCGGCCACTTCCGGCGTCCGTCTCAAGAGGTCGGGATGCAGCGGCCACATGTCATTCGAGTAAGGCAGCCCGAAATACTCGTCGAAGCCATGGCGAAGCGGCAGGAATTGCGGCGCGTCACCCAGATGCCATTTGCCAAAGATCGCGGTGGCATAACCGCGCTGTTTCACCAGTTCCGCCAGGGTCATCTCGTCGGCACTGATGCCGGTCTTCGAGCGCGGCCCCAGGGCTTGATGAACCCCGATACGGTTCGGATAACACCCGGTCAGCAAACCCGCGCGCGAGGCGGAGCAGATCGGCTGGGCGACGTGAAAATTCCTGAAAGTGGCCCCCGCGTCCGCCAGACGATCCAGGTGCGGCGTCTGATAGCCTTCCGCGCCGAACTTGCCGATGTCGGCATAGCCCAGGTCATCGCAGAAAATGATGACGAGGTTTGGGAGTGCGGGTGAAGTCTCCGCCGCAACGCTGCTCAGCGCCGTCAACGCCATGACGAGAGCGGCAAGTAGGCTTGTTAAGTTCTTCATCAAACGACTCAAATTCCAAACAGACACGTCAGTGTTTCACAGCAACCAACTCCCGCAGGTGGTCTTCAATTGCGCCGCTCCTGTCACTGCCCCGCGCGCAGGCGGAAGAACACTGCCGGATTCGTTGAGCTGAGGGAATTTGTATACGGCGACGTTGCCGTGACGTTGACCCAGGCGTTGCTCGCCGGATTGAGACCC
>JALOTT010000180.1 GCA_025457745.1 Verrucomicrobiota bacterium | reverse complement strand
ACGGCGGCGTCAATGCTCCGGATTGACGGTTCACGAGGAACATGGTATTCAAAGCGGTGGTCGGTGGGGCGGTTGGAACTATGACGGCATGGAAGACGCGCTGCTGGAAGGTCTGCAAGCCGCACAACGATCCGCTTGATCACATGAAATTCCGACGGCAAAAAGCGCTGCTCGCCCGGTTCGGTCGGTTCGTGTCGCCCCGGCTGATTCATTACGCCAGCGGCCAGTTGAACTATCTGAACGTGGGCCGCTGGTTCCACGACCGAAAATTGTCCGTCCCCGTCCGGTGCGATGACCGGGAGCCGCTTTACAATCACATTGCCACGCTGGTGCAGGAGCCCGTTTCGTATCTGGAATTTGGCGTCTTCAAAGGCAGCACCCTGCGCCATTGGTCCGGACTCCTCAAACACCAGGGTTCGCTCCTGCACGGCTTCGACAGCTTCGAGGGCCTGCCGGAGATTTGGGGATATTTCGTGGACAAGGCGACCCTCGATGTCGGAGGTGTGATGCCGAAGTTCGAGGACCCTCGCGTCCAGCTGTTCAAGGGCTGGTTCAACGAAACCCTTCCGCCCTATCTCCGCGAATTCAAACCCAACCCGGTCCTGATTCTCCATCTCGACGCCGACGTGTACAGTTCGACCATTTTCGTGCTCCGGGAATTGAAACCGTTTCTGCGTCCGGGAACAGTTTTGATTTTTGACGAATTCTTCGACCGGGAACACGAGTTGAAGGCATTCTCCGAATTCCTTCAGGAGTTTCCGATGACCATCGAATGTGTCGGCGCCACCAAGGCGCTGACCCAGGCCGCCTTCCGCATCAAGGCGCTGCCCACGGGCACACCCGGACCATCGAAGGCGACGTTACCTTCTTGAGGCCTGCTGTTCCAGCCTTAGAACCGTATTGAATCCCACCGGCAGAAGCCATTATGTTTATCACCCAATGGCTTCAAGACGTTTCGCGGTAGTGGGCGCGGGTTTCGCCGGCGCGGTGATCGCCCGGGAACTGGCGCTGCACTCGGACCGGCCCGTGGTGGTGTTCGATGAACGCCCGCATGTGGCCGGCAATTGCCATACCGAGCGCGACGACGCCACCGCCGTAATGGTGCATCGTTACGGCTCTCACATTTTTCACACCGACCGCCAGGATGTGTGGGCCTACGTCAATTCTTTCATGCCGTTCCGCCCCTACCTTCATCGGGTGCTGGCGCAAACCCCGCGCGGAATGTTTTGGCTGCCCATCAATCTGCTGACCATCAATCAGTTTTTTGGAAAGGCCTTTTCCCCGGCCCAGGCCCGCGCGTTCATCGAATCCATCGGCGACCGGTCCATCGTCGAGCCGCAGAATTTTGAAGAACAGGCGCTGCGCTTCATCGGCCGCGAACTCTACGAAAACTTTTTTTACGGCTACACAAAGAAACATTGGGGCTGCGAGCCGGCCGAAAT
This sequence comes from Verrucomicrobiota bacterium, assembly GCA_025457745.1. GTDB lineage: Bacteria > Verrucomicrobiota > Verrucomicrobiia > Limisphaerales > JADLHS01 > JALOTT01. Next base: position 6,044 of record JALOTT010000180.1, on the reverse strand, counting down.
TCCCGCGTCCGTCTTGAAACGGCTGCCGGTGCGTTTCGACTGCAATGACTGCTATTATGACAGCTCGTTGCAGGGTATTCCGGAATCGGGCTACACGGAACTGGTGCGCCGCATTCTGGACCAACCGCAAATCGAGGTGCGCCTGGCCGAGAAATTCTCTCCGGCCCGGTGCGGTGAGTTCGAGCATGTCTTTTTCACCGGCCCGATTGACGCGTTCTTCAATTTCCAACACGGCCGGCTCGGCTATCGCACGGTGACTTTCGAGCGCCACGAAGCCGGGGGCGATTTCCAGGGCACCTCGGTGGTCAACTACACGGACCTCCGGGTGCCGCACACGCGCATCCACGAATTCAAACATTTCACCCGTTGGGAACAACACGACCGCACGGTCGCCTTTTCGGAATACAGCCAGGCGACCGGCGAGCGCGACATTCCTTACTATCCCGTGCGGCGGCCGGCGGACATTGTGTTGCTGAAAAAGTATTACGCGCTGGCGGCGGAGACGCGGGCGGTGTCGTTTCTCGGGCGGCTCGCCACATACCGCTACCTGGACATGCACAATGTCATCGCCGAATCGCTCGACTTCGCGAAGGTGTTCTTGAAAGATTACCACGCGAAGTCGGACGCGCTCCCGAAATTTACGCCGTCGGTGGCGGAGAGGATCCTGAACCGGATCGTATGACGACAGCCGAAACCCCGAAAGTGTTGATGATCGCCTACGCCTGCAACCCGGAAGGCACCGGTGAACATTGGCTTGGCTGGGGCTGGGCGGAACAGGCGGCGAAAAAACACCGCGTTTATCTCCTCACCACCACCAACGCGCGCGACGCCATCGGGCGACACGCAAAAATTCACGGCATCCAACCCGTCTTCGTCCCCGTGCCGGACGGGCTGCGAAAATTCACCGATCTGTTTGGACGGTTCGGGGGGTGGATGCGGAAAATGATCTGGGCTTACAAAGCGGCGCGGGTCGCGGATGAATGGCACCGGCAGGAAAAATTCGCCCTGGTTCACCAGACCACGTTCCACACTTTTCGCGTGCCGTTTCTGGCAACGCGGCTGGGCATCCCCTCCGTCTGGGGGCCGGTGGCGGGCGGGGAACACATCCCGTTTGGTTTTTACCATTTCATCGGCCCGCTCTTTCTGCCCGAATCCATCCGCCGGGTCTTCAACCGGCTTTGGTTTATTTGGCCCGCAGTGCAGCGCGCGCTGGAACAAGTTGACGTGATCTTCGTTTCCAATCGCACCACGATGCGATTTCTCGGCTCCAAAGTGGCGGCGAAGTGCGTCGTCGTGCCACCCAATGCCATGCGGGTGGAGGACGAACAGAAACCCGTCCTTCCTCACACCCGTACCGACAAGGTTTTCCGGTTGCTCTACGTCGGGAACTGCCTCCCCACCCGCGCCATGGGGCTGGTCTTTGCGGCTCTCGCGCGCGCAAAACTGGAGAATAGCGAGTTGACCATCATCGGCACTGGGCTGGGCCTCGAGCTTTGGCGGCGCGAAGCCCGGGAATACGGTGTGGCTGCACAGGTGAAGTTTCTCGGATTGTTACCGCACGCCCAACTCGCGCAACATTACGACACCGCTGACCTCCTCGTCTTTCCGGCGTTGCGCGACAGTGGCGGCTCGGCGTTGCTCGAAGCCATGTCCAAAGGCCTTCCCGTCATCTGCCTCGACTGGGCGGGTCCCGCGGAGATGGTAGATGCCGATTCCGGCGTGAAGATTCCCGTCACCACGCCCGAGGAAACCATCCAAGTCTTTGCCGACGCGCTCGTGCGGCTACAAAAAGATTCCTCCCTGCGGGCCCGCCTCGGTCTGCGCGCCGCCGAGCGCGCCCGCAGCCAATTCACCTGGGCGGTGAAGCGCGAATTGCTGGAGAACACCTACCAACGGCTGCTGTCCGCACGATGAGCACCCGCCGCGCATTGCTCGAGGAACTGTTCCGCCGTCTCGACGAGCGGCAAGTTCCCTGTTGCGTGCTGCGGAACTACGCCAATCTTTTCGACGAGACGGCTTCGGATGTGGACCTGCTCACGTTGCCGGGAAGCGTGGTGGCGGTCGGCGATTGCTGCGAAGCGGCGGCGGCCGCGACGCAGCATCGGCTCGTGCAGAAAACCCGGTTCGTCAATCACTCCCTTGTCTTCTGGAACGGCGCGGACAGTTTCGTGCGGATTGACGTGGACACTGAAAAGCGTTGGGGACGGTACCACCTGTTGACTGCCGCACAAGTCCTTCATCAACGGCGGCGGCATTCCACGTTCGATGTCCCCGATCCGCGCCACGAATGTGTGATCGTCCTCACGCAGGCGTTGTGGCAGGGGCAATTGAGCGAACGCTACGCCGCGCGGTTGCGACAACTGGATCAGGAAATTCCGGAGAAGAATTTGCTCGCGGACATTTTCGGCGAGGCGTTTGGTCTGCGCGAAAACCTGCTGGCGACCTTGTCCGATCCCAACCTGTTGAGCCGGCTGCAACGCGCCATCCGCCGCAGTGCTCTCGTGCAGCCGGTGCGCACCGTGCAATCGCTTCGTTACGTATTCGCCGACGCGGCGCGACTGTGCGTCCGGCTCAAAGCCCCACCGGGAATCGTGCTGCGTTCCATCGGCGTCAGCGAGGCGGACCTGACTGACCTTCGTAACAAACTGGCGGTTCTCTTTCCGCTCCAGAAAGGTTTCGGTTGCGCGGGGAAGGCGGAAAACTCCACGCTCCGCAAAACGCTCTTCAAGGGCGGATTGGCCATCGAATCATGGCCCGCACAAAGCCGGCCCGCGCCCGTCATCCGGCAGCCGTGGCTCGAACCGGATCGAAGCTTCGCCGCGCTGCGCGAGGCGGAAGGCGCATCGCATTTCATGCACGTTGGCAACGGGGACATGCGCTCGTCACCAAACTTTGCCGGAAGCCTGGCCAACTTCATCTGCACCACGCTCGCGGATCAATTCGCGGGCCAATCCCCGTGCCGCAAAGGCGCGTTCGTCGTGTTGGTCGGCCTGGACGGTTCGGGCAAAACCACGCTGGCGCGCAACCTCGCCACGCGCGTCACGAGCGAAAAGATTTTTGCCGGGATCCGGTATTTTCACTGGCTTCCGGCTCTGCGTCAGACCATTGAATTCCCCCTGCCGGAACCGGGCAATGAACCGCGCCAGCCGCAACCCGCCGGCGGAATCCTGGCGTCGCTGTTTTCCGCCGCGCGCCTCGCGAAGAATCTCCTGCGCGCCCGGCTCGGTTTCTGGCTGCGGCTCCGACCGTGGTTGCGGCGCGGCTATCTGGTGCTGGTGGACCGCTACTTTTACAACTACTACCTCGACCCGGTTTCGGTGAAATACTCCGGCCCGACATCGTGGCTCGACTGTGCGCGCCGGTTTTTCCCGCAACCGGACGTGGTCATCACGCTCCGCGCACCCAAGGACGTTCTGCTCCAGCGCAAACAGGAATTGCCCGAAACGGAAATCCTCCGTCAAGCCGCAGTGTTGGAAACAATCAGATTCGACCCCGCGCGCGTCATCGCCGCCGACGCCCGCCAACCGGCGGAGCAAGTCGCGCGGAACACGCTGGCGGAAATTTTGAAGGCCGCCCCATGACTTTGGAAAACGCAGTTCAACCACGGAGGTACCCAGAGGGACACGGATACGGCCTGACTGCGGCTGGTCGGGCGCGTCTCTCCGTGCGCGCCGCCGGCCTGCCTCGCGCGCGCGGCGGGCAGAGGACTGCCCGCCCTACCTGCGCCGCTTGGTTTTCCATCCGTGTGCCTCCGTGTGCCTCCGTGGTTTTTAATTTGTTCGCCCCATTCCAACTGTGGAATTTACGATGACCGCACCACTGGCAGGCGACTGGCAGGAATTGTTCGCGCCTTGCGCGCCGGACCGCGCGCGCGCGACCATTGAACTGAACGTCGTCCGGCGTGACGGCCAGCCGTTTTTGCTCCTGCCCACCCAGGCGCGGCTCGCGTCCCGGTCGCTCGCGCTTTATCCGGCCCAGACCACCAAGGCGCGCGCGGCCAAATTGCTTTTCAATTTCGCACTGCGGCTCGGACTGAAACCGCGCCTGGAGAAAATTCCCCTGCCGCTGGCCGACGATGATCCGTTCGCGCGTTTTCTGGCGGAGACGGCGAAGGTGACGGGGGGAATTTTCCCACGGTTCGCGATCCTCGCGGGCAATCCACGGGCCGAGGGTCGCCGATTTGTTTTTCTGCTCTTCGACGCAGGCGGCAGGCCGGCGGCGGTCGTGAAAGCCGGGAGCAGCGGCGCCGCGCGACGAATGCTCACCCACGAGGAACACTTTTTGCAGACTGCGCCGCCACAAGCGCGCGGCCTGCCGAAATTGCGCGCCACGTTAAATTCGCCACGCGCACAGGCATTCGCGCTGGATTTTTTTGGCGGACACCCGCCCCGCCTGGACGACACGGGACCGCTGGCCGAACTGCTGACTTCGTGGGTCGCCGCCGGCAGGTTGGTGGCGATAAAAGACCTCGATGCGTGGCAACGGCTCGTGGCCGCCGCCGCTGATCGTCCTTTGCCCGGGCCGGTGCGGGCGCTGGCCGATACACAGGTTCATGCGACGCTCGCGCACGGCGATTGCGCGCCGTGGAACGTGAAGGTCGCCCACGGCAAGTGGACGTTGCTCGACTGGGAGCGCAGCGAACTGGCCGGCGTGCCGGGTTGGGACTGGTTTCATTTCGTGATGCAACCGGCGGTATTGGTGCGGCGCGAAGCGATGCCGGGGCTGCTCACGCGCTTCGAACGATTGCTGGCCGGGGAGGATTTTGTGCGTTACGCGCGGCACGCGGGCATGGCCGGGAGCGAACGCGCGCTGGCGTTGGCGTATTTGTGTTACCGCACACGGATCACGCGTCAGACCGAAGGATTGGAGGCCCTGGTGGCTTTGGAGCACGCCGCGACGGAGCGATGGTTTTCCGCGACGGGTTAACGGGCGGTGCCGTGCGGAGCTTCGCCGCGCAAACGGCGCTGGACGAATTGTTCAACGCCGCCCCACACCTCTTCTTCAGTCACATTCCACAAACAGTGCGGCGTGGGAAATCGGCAGTAGTCGGAGCAGGGTTTATAGGGGCAGACTTTGCCCTCTATGGAAACAGAGCCGGGATGCAACGGGGCAAACCATTCGGGCAGTTGGGGGCCAAACAAGGTGAAGGTGGGCACACCGCAAAACGCCGCGAGATGGCCCGGCCCGGAATCGTTTCCAATGAAAACTCCCGAACCGCCCAGCAACGCGAGCAACTCGCTTACGGTCTGTGGCGTGGCGACCTTCGCCTCGCCGGCTTGCTGCCACCATTGGCGTTGGTCTGCATCGCAGGCAACGACGACTGAATAATTTTTTTTGCGCAGGCGCGCGACGAGGTTGCGGTAGCGTTCGAGCGGCCACACGCGGATGGGCTGGCCCGCGCCACTGTGAACCAATACCGTCCCATCCCGTCGCCCCGTGGGTTGCGTTATCGCCTCGCGTTCGGGCAACGCGAGTCCCAGCGCCCGGGCAATGACACGCCAGTATTCATAGCGATGACCGATCGGATCGGGCTTGGCCAGCGGCTGTGTGAGAAATACCTGGCTGCGCAGGCGCGGGAAGCCCAGCCGCTTTCGTGCGCCGGCGAGCGTCAGCAGAAAATGATCGCGCGGATCCCAGCGCGCCGACAGTCCCGCGTCAAATCGTTCGGCAGCCAGCGTCCGCACCAGGTGAAATATTTCGCGCCACGGCCAGAGCCAGAGGCGATATTTGCCGGTGAACGAGGTCCACGGGGCGACAAACGGGAGCACTCGGACTTCCGGCCAGAGCCGCGGTTGCAAATCCTGCGCGAAGGGCTTGGCCAACAGCGTCACCTCGTACTTTTCGCTGGCGGCGCGAATGAACGGCGTGGCGATGATCAGATCGCCCAGTCCCCAGAATTCCACGATGAGCAGTTTCGGTTTCACACCGGTCGTCGCGCGATAAGAAAGGCCGACCAGCCCAGCCAGTGTGCTCGCGCGGTGAACTTCTTCCGGCTGGGCGGGAGAAAAAAACAAATTAAATGCGACGCGGCGAAGAGCCAGTTC
>JALOTT010000179.1 GCA_025457745.1 Verrucomicrobiota bacterium | reverse complement strand
CATCGGCGTCCACGAAGTTGAGTTTCATCTGGCGCTTGCCCTCGTCACCGCTGAGGAACGTCACGCGCAACGCCACGGCGCATTGCGGATGGATGGCAGGCAGTTCACGCGCGTAAATCGTGTCGAACGCGCCGAGGAAGTTGAGCTTGCCATTGTCGTCGGTCGCCGCGTCGCACAGGACAGCCACTTGGATGTTCATACGCGGAGGAGGTTAAACCACGCCTGGACCGGATGAACATGAATTTCTTTTCGCAACATCGTCTGGACAACCCGCCGTTTCAAAGTAGCTTCGATTCACCAACTGAATATATCGCTTATGCGCCAGACCAAAGCTTACGCCACCCACGCCGCTGATTCGCCGCTCGTCCCGTTCACCTTCTCCTACCGTGATCCCGGGCCGGAGGAGATTGAAATTCAAATCCTTTATTGCGGCATTTGCCACACGGATGTTCATCAAGCGCGAAACGAATGGGCCGGCACGATTTATCCCTGCGTGCCCGGGCACGAAATCGTCGGCCGCGTCACCAAGGCTGGAGTGCGCGTAAAGAAATTCAAACCGGGCGACTTGGCCGCCGTCGGCTGCATGGTGGATTCCTGCCGCGGATGTGCCTCCTGCAAGGCGGGGGAAGAACAGCTTTGCGATGCCGGCCCGACCTTCACCTACAACAGCCCGGACAAAAAGCACGGGGGCATGACCTCCGGCGGCTACGCCGAGGTGATCGTGCTGGATGAAGCGTTCGCGTTGCGATTGTCGAAGTCGCTTGATCTGGCCGCCGCAGCGCCGTTGCTCTGCGCGGGCATCACGACTTATTCACCGTTGCGCCGCTGGAAAGTGGGCAGGGGCCAAAAAGTTGGCGTGGTCGGACTCGGTGGCCTCGGCCACATGGCGGTGAAACTGGCCACCGCCTTTGGCGCGAATGTCGTCGTCTTTACAACGTCGCCGGGAAAAACCAGCGACGCTCTCCGCTTCGGGGCCAAGGAAGTCGTTGTTTCAAAAAACGAGGTGGAAATGAAACGGCATCTAACCAGCTTTGATTTCATCCTCGACACCGTCGCGGCCCCGCACGACCTCAACGCCTACCTCGAATTGCTCAAAGCCGACGCGGCCTTGACGCTGGTGGGCGCACCCGCGCAACCGCTGCCGGTGGCGGCGTTCAATCTCATCCTCAAGCGCCGCCAACTCGCCGGCTCGCTCATCGGCGGCATTGCCGAGACACAGGAGATGCTTGATTTCTGCGCCACACACAACATCGTGTCCGATATCGAACTCATCCCCATCCAAAAAGTCAACGAAGCCTACGACCGCCTCGTGAAGAACGACGTGAAATACCGCTTCGTGATTGACATGAAATCGCTGGCATAGTTCACGAACGCGCAACCAGGAACCTCTTCAGTGCCTCCGCCGCCTTGCCGCCGAAGCCTGGCACGGCGGCGACCTGTTCGAGAGTCGCCGTTCGCAGTCGTTGCACTGAACCAAACTTTTTCAGCAACGCGGCCTTGCGCTGCTCGCCGATGCCGGGAAACTCGTCGAGGATACTCTCGGAAATTTTCCGGATGCGAAGCTGGGCGTTGTAGGAATTCGCCACGCGATGCGACTCGTCTCGTATGCGTTGGAGCAGTTTCACGGCGGGCTGGTCGAGGCCGAGGCGCAATGGTCGGCTGTCGCCGGGCCGATAAATCTCCTCGAACTCCTTCGCCAATCCGATGGCGGGAATTTTTTCCAGCCCAAGCTTCGCGAGTTCCGCGCAAGCGGCGTTGAGCTGGCCTTTGCCGCCGTCTATTAAAATCAAGTCTGGCAACGAGGATGGAGGATGGAGAATGGAGGATGGACGCCCGCCCGCTTTGCCATCTTCCATCTTCCATCTTCCATCTTCGGCCTTTCCTCTCTTCCCTCGCCTCACCCTCGCGCTCGTCTCATCCACCAGTTTCTGCAACTCCTGCGGTATCGCCTCGCCACCCTCGTCGCCCGTAGGATAGGCGTCGCGCCTATCTCCATCTCCATGTCCTAAAGTTTGAGACAGGCGCGACGCCTGTCCTACACCGGATTCACGCAGCAACCGCGTATAACGTCGCCGCACTACTTCCGCCATGCTCGCGAAATCATCCTGACCTTCGACAGATTTGATTTTGAAGCGGCGATAATTTGCGCGGTCGGGCCGCCCATTCTTGAAACTGACCAGCGACGCCACCGCGAATGTGCCGCTGATGTTCGAAATGTCGAAGCCTTCGATGCGACGCAGCGGTGCGGGCAGGTTGAGCGCTTTGGCGAGTTCGACCAGATCGTTTTCCGGGTCCAACGACATCGGCAGTGAATACGGCACGCGCTTAAACGACTTTTCCTTCTTCGTCGTGCGTTCCAGGTCCTTGATGAGGTCGCGCAGGTCGGCGGCTTTCTCGTAATTCTGTGACGCGGCGGCTTTGCGCATTTCCAATTCGAGCTGATCCTTCATCTCGCGGCATTGGCCGTCGAGGAAATCGCACGCGGCGCGGACTTGTTCGACGTATTGCTCGCGCGTCACGTTGCCGATGCACGGCGCTGTGCAGTATTTGAGGTGGGCGTAGAGGCAATGCTTGTAGTCCGCCTCGCCCGGCGTGAACACGCGGCAACCGCGCAGGTTGAACTGCCTGCGCACGAGCGCCAGCGTGTTGCGCACCGCGCTCGAATCGGTGAACGGCCCGAAGTAACGCGCGCCGTCGTCCTTCCGGAGGCGGGCGAAGGCGAAGTTCGGGATCGGATCGTTCAGGTTGACCTTCACCATCAGGAAACGTTTGTCGTCGCGGAAGCTGACGTTGTAGCGCGGATGGAATTCCTTGATGAGCTTGCCTTCGAGCAACAGCGATTCCGGCTCGCTCTTGACCACGTGAACGTCGAAGTCGTGAATCGCCTCGACCAATGCGTTGAACTTCAAGTCCCACCCCATGCGCCGGGAGGGATGGAAATACTGGCTGACGCGCTTGCGCAGATCGCGCGCCTTGCCCACGTAAATGACCGTGCCGAAGCGGTCTTTCATCAGATACACGCCCGGCTTGTGCGGGAGCGTGCTCAGTTTCTTGCGGATGGCGTCAGTCGCAGGCACGACGAAATTTCAACGCAAAGACGCCAAGCCGCAAAGGAATTTGTTCCGGTTGGTTTGCAGCCCATTTAGCTGTTGGGCAGCATGGTAATATTACAAGTCATCATTCCCAGCCACACTTTGGGCATTTCGGCTCGCCAGGAGGAATCATAGTAATAATACCACGCGAAATACAGCGTGGGCACTCCACAAAGTCAGCCAGAGTTTCAGCCTCCGGGTGGGATTTGCGGAATGAGTCAGTAGCGGCTGTCGCAGTCGATGCCTGAAGCTCTGGGCCAAGACGGCTGCGAAGCTTCGCCTCTTCCTCCTTCTTCTCGCGCAAGCGCTCGGCGCGGATATTGGAACGTGTTATTACGGGGATGCCGACGACTGCTGCGATTCCTAAGAGCCAAACCAGAAATCCAGTCGCATGTCCTGCAATCGAACCGATGATGAGAAGTGGAATCATTAAACCAAAGAAAGAACAACCCAACCGAGCGACAACGCCCTCTGCAGGAGGCTCAGTCCCAAGATCCGCACACCATTTTACATGGTCGCTTATGGCCGGCCACCATCGCTCGTACTGCGCAGCCAGTGCGGAACGAATCGCCTCAATGGTTGCATCTGAATAGGTGCCCGACCGCGTCAGCGTCTCGAACTCCTCGATTAGGTCCTTCCGTATAGCGTATGACTTTCCTTGAAGTGCGTTCGCCAATGCAGACTTTGCGGAGAGATCGGCTGGGAATGCGTCAAGTAGCAAAGCGAACAACTCAAGTGGTGCGTCTTCGGGATCGGGCCGATCCATTAGCACCCCATGGAGCGCGTCGAGTTCCGCGTGTTTCAGGAGAATACGTGTGAACTCAAAAAACTGCGTATTCACTTTCCACGAGTGGCTTTCGCCCACGAGACCCTCCAAAAGTCCTGATGGAATTTGAAGCTGGTGTGGAACTGCGCGTAGAACCTTGATCGCGTCACCGACTCCCCGAGGTGGAGAACCCTGTTCAGGCGTATTTGAGCGAACCGTGCTCAAGGCGCATAACAAGTCGAACAAGCCTGGCTCCTTCCTAACGAGAGTGGCCGCCACCGGACCCAAGTCCACTTCCTCTTCAACGCATCGAAGCCAGAACCGCGCGTCTTTAGAGACTTCCGCGTACGAGCGCCGAAGTTCTTGTTCTTTCCTCTGGCGTTGAGCGCCCACCCAAGCTTCAAACTTGGCGACGTGCGCCTGAAAGTCACCGTCGCCGGCTGCCTTTAGAACGTACTGCGGGTCTTCCTCAACTGCGGCGACCAACCGAGACAGACCGTCCTCCGGACGCTCCATTGCCATCAGAATCTTGGCCGATTGGAAGTGCGCCTCGCCAAAGGAAGGCCGGTACTGGAGCGCGCGGTCGGAAAGGCGCAGTGCTTCGGCTAGTTGTGCTTGACAGTAGCAGGCCCAACTCGCCCCCAACAAGGCAAGAGCTGCCCCGTCTGTATCATCTGTCGCCGCATAGTCAGCCGCTGTGCGGTAGGTTTGCTCGGCGGACTTCAGGTCCAGTAGTTCTGGATGAGCAACGGTCCCCACAAGAATGGACCCCTTGAGAAGGTGAAACCGCCACTCGAGTCTATAGCCGGAGGCCGCGTGATCACCTGAGATGGCCTTTTCGATCAGGTCAAGTGCATCCCTAAGGTGACCCCGACTGAAGGCGGTTCTCGCATCGTCAAAGTACTCGTAGGCTCGGGTTTTGGTCGGGCTTTTCACAGCGGCCAGCAAGTCCTCCAAAGCATCCGCCATCCGGCCCGTATGACAGAGGACGGCGTTAAAACCCCAAACGAAGGTAGCATTCAAGTCCTCAATGGCACCCGTGACCTGGTCGAAGCCGTCGGTTACCGCCTTTGCCAGCCGTGCGTTTTGGTCACGTAGCGCTTCCTGCGAAGCAATGATCTCCTTGGTGCCGGTCTTGATAGCGGTCGAAACGAGGTTTGCCCCATTCACTTGTGCTGTCTTGAGATCATCGACAAGCGCCTGGGCTTGGAGGTACTTGCCATAAGGCACGCCGCTTCCAATCACGTAAGCCATAGCTAATGCTCCATCTGGAAATCCACAGTGTCGCCCCGAATCATGCCGCCTAACATTAGGCGGCGCGTTTCGCCTGCCTATTTGCGTTCACTGCCCGACGCTATCTTGGACGCAACTATGCTGTCCAGCATAGTTTTTATCCCGTAATAAACTTTGAACACTCGCTGACAAAGGCTGCAAACGTGAAACCGCCGAAGATTCACTTCGCCCACTGCGGATTCTCCATGAACGCATAGCAAAGCATGTGGAGAATTCCCATCTGCGCGTCCTCCACGCGGCCATAGTGCGTGTCGTTGATGACGAGGACCTGCTCGGCAATCTCCGCCATGCGACCGCGTTTGACGCCGACGAGGGCGACGGTTTTCAGCCCGTTCTTCTTCGCCCATTCCATCGCCTTAACACAATTCGGTGAGTTGCCGCTCACACTCACACCGATGGCGAGGTCGCCGGACTTCCCGAAGTTTTGCAACTGGCCGACGAAAATGTCTTCGTAGGAGTAATCATTCGCCAGGGCGGTCATCCACGACACGTTGTCGGTGAGCGAGAGGACGCGGAAACGCTTGCCCACCTTGTCGGACGCGCCTTTGCCGAGGTCGGTGGCGAAATGCGACGCATTCGCCGCGCTGCCGCCGTTGCCAAAGACCAGAATCTGCCGGTCAGCCTTGAGCGCGTCGCGCAATTTCTCGATCAGTTGCGCCACCGCGTTCACCGGGATGGACTCATGCGCGGCCTGCTGGCACTTGATGTAGTCCGAAATCCATTGCTTCATACGAACCAAGATGCGGCGGGCGCGCGGGTTTGTCAGGAAGTATTTTTTGGCGGATTTTAACCACGAATGGACACGAATGGACACGAATCCAAAACGGCGTAACACGGATTTCACGGATTTACACGGATGCAAAACTCAGATGCGACAGTCCCTGAAGTCTGGGTCTCAAAGATTAGTGTTCATTCGTGTCCATTCGTGGTTTTACCCGCATCAGATTAGTTTTCCAATCCGGTGAATTACCTCGCCGGTGTTCTCAAACCACCACTCGAGCATCGTCGTCAAATCCACCCTGGCTGTGAGCAACGGGATGCCGACGAGCAACACCAGCGCGTTGCCGAGAAAGATTACCACCGCCGAGAACAGATAGCCCTGGCTCGTGATATCCGATTGCTGGGTCTTCAGGGTTTGCGCCGTCAGGGTCACATGAAAAGCGTAGGCCGTACCCACCAACAGGTGAAACCACACGAGATAGCCCTGCCAACCCCAAACCAAATGCCCGACAGCGAAAGTCGCCACCACCATCACCGCATAGAGCGGAAAGAAATACGGCGCGAGCGCGATGAGGAAATTGGTTTTGTCCACGATCACATGCCCGCCGTCGGACCTGGCCTTGAACTTCTTTACCCGCCCGCCGAACAGCCAGACCCAGAGCGCGTGAGTGAGTTCGTGGCCAAAGACATAAATCCACATGGGCTTGGGCAGCAGCAGATAAATCACGACCCAGCACGCCGCGCCCGCGAGAATCGGGACGAGGGTGAGGTCCGCGCCGCCGCACGCGCGCATCACCATCCACAACGTCTTTCCCGCCCCGATGCACACCGGCAACAGGAGAATCGCCACAATCATTTTTGCCCACTTCGGCACGGACGGAATCGTAGGACAGGCGTCGCGCCTGTCACAAATTCAAAAGCAAAAAAAGGAATGGAGACAGGCGCGACGCCTGTCCTACACTCATGCCATGACTCAGAATGACGTTCTCCAAGTTTTTCGCGACACCGGCGCGCTGCTCGAAGGGCATTTCATCCTGCGTAGCGGGTTGCACAGCCGGCAATTCTTTCAATGCGCCCTTGCCCTCCAGCAAATGCCCATCGTCGAGGAACTCGGCGCGGCACTCGCGACCAAGGTTCGTTCGCTCGGCGCAAAGACTGTCATCGCGCCCGCGATGGGCGGACTGGTCATCGGCCAGGAAGTCGCGCGGCAACTTGGCTTGCGGTTTATTTTCGTCGAGAAGGAGGAAGGGAAACTGGTGCTCCGTCGCGGATTCAAGATTACCCCCGGCGAAAAAATCCTCGTCGTCGAAGACGTTGTTACGAAGGGCGGTCGCGTTCAGGAGACCATTGACATCGTGCGCGCCAACGGCGGCGTGGTCGCGGGTGTGGCGATGGTCGTGGATCGCTCGAATGGCACGACGAAGCTGGGCGTGCCGATGTTCAGTCTGATCGCCTTGCAGGTGGAGACGTTTGATCCGAACAAACTGCCGCCCGACCTCGCAAAGATTCCGGCGGTGAAACCGGGAAGTAAATAGGAAGAACAACAATCAGGCAAAACCACCGATTAAAATGGTTTTCCCCGAAAGCGGCGGGTTCTCATTTTCACGCTGATGAAAAACCCTTCGCCCGCCGCCCCCATCCTGCCCTTCCAACCGACCCTCTGTCCAGCTTTGCCGATCGTCTTGGGCAATGGCGATTACCACGCTTTCGAGGTGCGTCTGCGCCGCATGGATCAACTCCTGATCTTGAGCGGCGTGGAAAAATCATTTGTCGCACCATGCCGCGCGCGTTTCGACCAGCAATTTCCCGCCGCCACCACCAAGGCCCGCGCCCGCCACCAACGCCACCGTTACTGCGCCTTGCGGTGCACTGTGCTGCGCGGCTTGCTGGGGGGAAGATTATCGCGGGCTGAGCCGGCGGCTGACCGAATGTCCGCTGTTCCGCTGGTTTTGCGGGCTGGAAGAACTGGCCGCCGTGCGCGTGCCGGGCAAAAGCACCTTGCAGGATTACGCCCACTGGCTGCCCGCCGAAACGCTGCGTCCGCTCATCGAACAACTGATCCGGGCCGCCCAGCCACCGGCGGGCGCGGCGGTGCTGGAACTGGCGCACAGCCTCGAACTGGACACAGTCCGGCTGGGCACGACGTGTCTGAAAACCAACATTCATTTTTCCGTGGACTGGGGGTTGTTGAGCGACGCCGTGCGCACCTTGATGAAAGCCACGCGGTTGATTGGCACGCACGGCCTGAAGCCGCGGATGGCGGCGCCGGAGAGTTTTATACATGCGATGAACCGGTTGAGCCTTTAGATGTCCTTTGCG
>JALOTT010000008.1 GCA_025457745.1 Verrucomicrobiota bacterium | reverse complement strand
TTGAATTTTCCGCTTTCGTTCCGGGCTTTCAGGATGTTCTGGACAGCAATTTCGCCGACGCCTTTGATGGCTGCGAGGCCGAAGCGGATCACCTGCGTAGGACAGGCGTCGCGCCTGTCTCCATCTTTTTGATCTGAAGTTTGAGACAGGCGCGACGCCCGGCCTATGGGTTTCCGTTCCGCTGGCGCGAAGAATACTTGGCTCTCATTCACGTCCGGTTGCAAGACTTCGATGCCAAACTCGCGCGCCTCGGCGATGAACTGCGCGAGCTTGGCCGTATCGCCCATGTCGTTGGTCATCATCGCGCAGAAAAATTCCACGGGATAATTCGCCTTCAGATAGGCGGTCTGATACGCGACGATGGCATACGCGGCGGCGTGGGATTTGTTGAAGCCGTAGCCCGCGAATTTTTCCAGCAAATCAAAAATCTGGTTTGCCTTGGCTTTGGGGATGTTGTTCTGCTCGTGGCAGCCCTTGACGAAAATTTCGCGCTGCTTCTGCATCTCCTCGACTTTTTTCTTGCCCATCGCGCGTCGCAGCAAATCCGCGCCGCCGAGCGTGTAGCCCGCCAGCACCTGCGCGGCCTGCATCACCTGTTCCTGGTAAATGAGGATGCCGTAGGTTTCCTTGGCGATGGGTTCGAGCAACGGATGTTCGTACTTAATTTCGATCTCGCCGTGCCGGCGTCTGATAAATTCAGGGATCAACTCCATCGGGCCGGGACGATAGAGCGCCACGAGCGCGGTGATGTGCTCGACAGAACTGATTTGAAACTTGCGGCACAGGTCGCGCATCCCGCCGGATTCCAACTGGAAAATGCCCAGCGTGTTGGCCTTGTTCAGCAGGTCATAAGTCTTTGCGTCATCTAGCGGCAGGCTCTCAATCGGCACTTCGATGCCCTGGTTGCGCTTGACCATTTCGCAGGTGTTCCGAATGACGGTGAGCGTCTTCAGTCCGAGGAAATCCATCTTCAACAGGCCGAGATCGCCGACGGGATTCATCGCATATTGCGTGACAAGCGTGCCGCTGTCGTCCTGTTTGAGCGGGAGCAGATTCACGAGCGGCTCCGGCCCGATGACGACGCCCGCCGCGTGAACGCTTGCGTTGCGCGTGAGGTCTTCGAGAATGAACGCGGTGTCAATCAACTCGCGGGTCGCCTCTTCGCTTTCGTAAGCCTGCTTGAGTTCCGGCGATTGTTTGAGCGCCTTTTCGAGCGTCATCTTGAGGTCGAACGGAATCATTTTCGCCAGCCGGTCGCACTCCCCGTAGCTCAAGCCCATCACGCGGCCCACATCGCGCACCACCGACTTCGCGCCCATCGTGCCGAACGTGATGATCTGCGCGACGGAATCCTTGCCGTATTTCTGGCGGACGTATTCGATCACGTCGGCGCGGCGGTCGTCGGCAAAATCAATGTCAATGTCGGGTGGATTGACACGTTCGGGATTCAGGAAACGCTCGAACAGCAGGCCGTAGCGAATCGGGTCCACGTTCGAGATTTCCAGCAGGTAAGTGACAATCGAGCCGGCGGCGCTACCGCGCGCCACGCAGGCAATTCCGTGCTCATGGCCGTAGCGGATGAAATCGCCAACGATGAGGAAGTAGCTGGTAAAGCCGGTTTTCTCAATGACCGCGAGCTCGTGCTTCAGGCGATCCATCACGATTTTGACGGCGGTGGTGACGGCGGGGTCGTCCAGCGTAGGACAGGCGTCGCGCCTGTCTTCGTTTTCTTGATTTGAAGTTTGAGACAGGCGCGACGCCTGTCCTACGGGGTATGTCGGCAGCCGCGTCGGATCATCAATGCCTTCGACGACGAACTCCTTGCCTTCCGCCTTCGCCCGGATGGTGTAGCGGCGACGCAACCCCTCCGCCAACCATTGCCGCAAGAACCCCTCGCGTGTGAAATGCTCCGGCGGATGAAACACCGGGTAGTGCAGCGTCTTGAAATCGAACGCGACGTTGCACTTTTCAGCCACTTCCAACGTGTTCTTCACCGCGTCGGGCGCATCGGTGAAGCGCGCTTTCATTTCCTCGGCGGAGCGCAGGTAGAATTGCTCCGGCACATAGCCGGCGCTCATGCGCTTGGGATCGCTCAACATGGATTGCGTGCCGATGCACACGAGGCAATCGTGCGCGTGCGAGTGGCTCTTCTCGACGTAATGCACGTCGTTGGTCGCGACCAGTTTCAGGCCAAACTCCTTCGCCCACGCGACGAGGTGTTTGTTGACCTTGGCCTGCTCCGGGACGCCGTGGTTTTGAAGTTCGAGATAAAAGTTCTCCGCGCCGAGCGTTTGCTTGAACCAGTCCACCGCGTCGCGCGCCCTGGTCACCTGATCTTTCAGTATCCACTCCGGGATTTCGCTCGCGAGACAGCCGGAAAGCGCCAGCAACCCCTCCTTGTGCGCGGCGAGCAGTTCCTTGTCTATGCGCGGTTTGTAGTAAAAGCCCTCGAGGTGCGCGGCCGTGACCAGCTTGATGAGATTTTTGTAGCCCGCTTCGTCCTTCGCCAGCAGGACTAGATGGTGATACACGTCGCGACCGCCACTGGTGGTCTTCTTCTCGAGGCGGCTGCCCGGCGCGACATAGACCTCGCATCCAATGATGGGTTTGATGCCTTTCTCCTGCGCGGCCTTGTAGAAATCAACAACTCCATGCATCGCGCCGTGGTCGGTGATGGCCAGCGCGGGGAACTTCAGTTTATGCGCCTTGTCCATCAGCCGGTCCACGCGGCACGCGCCATCGAGCAACGAGTACTCGCTGTGCAGGTGACAACGAGTACTCGCTGTGCAGGTGAAGGTGGACAAAGTCCGCGTGCGTCATGCCGGGAAGTTACTCTCCAGCGGCAAGGGCGCGCAAGAAAGGGATGTTCAAACGAGCGAAGAGACGGGGTTGCCAAATTTCACCGCCTCAACGCAACCCGGCCAGTCGGCGGCGGATGGATTGCGGGTCTTGGCGGCAATCCAGCACCGCCCAAACGCGAGTCGTTCGCTCCACCTCATCGTAGTAGATCGCGTACGGGAAGCGTTTGGAGAGGAGGCGGTGATAACCGAACATCTTCAAATGAATTCCCGCATAGAGCCGGAGGGAATCAATGTCCGAGAAAAGAGACTCCAGAAAATAGCTTCCCAAACCTTCCCGTTGCCGTTCGTAAAAGCTGAAGCCTTCAGCGAGATCATCGCGCGCCGAAGGCAGAATCGCCGCCTTCATGTCCGCTGGTCGCGAAGCTGTTTCTTGGCAGTGTCCCAGTCCATGAAAGTTTCCTTGCCGGATTTCACGGCCTCGGCTCTTTCGCGCAGCACATCACCGTGCCACACGGGCGATTCGACCTGTGCTTCGTCGCGACTAAGGTCCGCCCACAACTCTTCCATCACGGCGAGCTTTTCCTCCCGGGTCATCCGGTCTAATGGCAGTGTGGCTTGCATGTTCAGGGACTAATTAAACTCCACCACACCAACGAGTACTCGCTGTGCAGGTGAAGGTGGACAAAGTCCGCGTGCGTCATGCCGGGAAGTTACTCTCCAGCGGCAAGGGCGCGCAAGAAAGGGATGTTGACCAGGATTTGAGTACCGCGGATTTAACCCGACACCAAAAGCGCCAACGGGGCATGACCGGAGCGTCCGGTCGGAAAACTAACCGGCAATAGTCGCCGGCGTTTCCCTTTTCGCCGAAGCCAGGTAGCTGCTCATCCACGTTTCTCCCAACGCCGCCAATGTTTCAGCCTGAAGCACCCGCTCCAAAAACGGAAAGACGATTTGCTCCTCGCGCCGGAAGTGTTCGCGCGTGGCCGCCAATGCTTTCCGGAGCAGGCGTTGCGCTTCCGCCGGGTCATTTACCCGCTGAACACAATGGAAGTGTTCATCAATCTCGTGATGATCCTGGTGCAGGCGGTTCAACCGGTCGTCATCTTTCAAAACATGGTCCAAAGCCGAATACGCCAAGTTCTTTTCCGTCTCGGCGTGGCCGTTCAACAGGCCCTCCACCACGGCGGCCAGCAATTTCACTTCCTGCGCCGTCCCCATCCTTGGGCAGACGCGTTCAATTTGATCGAACACCGCGCAGAAGACCGCGTGTTCCATGACGAGCGCTTTGGTAATCGTGGACATAATCGCTAATCTATTGCACAAGAAAACAAAATGTCAACTTTCACCGTCCGACGTAGGGGCCGGTTTGATGGGGCGAGGCTGCTGACGAGCCATGACGGTGCGCGCGCACGGCGGGCGAGCCGGCTCCCGAGGACGCTCGCCGAAAATTGAAACTGACCTGCTACCCATCCGGCGGGTCTTCGAGGGCCGCATCTCCATTTTTGTACGGTCGCACGCTCGCTTTCATTCACACCCCGCTTTAGCGGAATGAAAGACCGGCAAATCCGAAGGTTTCCCGCCGCGCCGCATCCCTCTCAAAAAGTGGCCGGCGCCTTCAGCGCGAATGACCGGCGCTGTGGAGATTGGGTTGGTTCGTTCAGCCGCCCCGTTTCACCAGCAGATAGACCGCGCCCATCAGCGCGATGCACAGGAGTGTCATCAGCAGCCAACTGCTGACCAGGCAGGACACCCCAATCATCGCCACGCCGCCGAGCATGGGCATCAGCTCCCGCTGTTTCTTGCCGTAAATCCAGCAGCCAACGCCCACCGACCCCCAGAACAGGGAGGCGAAAAGAAAATTTGCATCGAGCAAGTTCATGCCTTGATCGCCACGGGAAATTTGACGCGGCTCGCTTTCTCCGGCATGGCCGTGATTTCAGCAGTTGGTGTGCCCAAACAGCCGGTTTGTGTCCGGGGAGCTTTGTTGCGCGCGGAATGTTGGTTTCGAGCGCGTAATGTGGTAATGGTCTTCCATGAGACAATTCTGGAATCGGAACATTGATTTTCGCGGACGGCTGGTGCGCGGGGTTCTCGGCGGAATTTCGCTCATCGCCGGAATCATCCTGGCGGACCACACGCTCTGGTGGTGCCTCGCGCTGGTCGCGTTCGGATTGTTTGCCATGTTCGAAGCGGTGCGTGGCTGGTGCCTCGTGCGGGCGTGCGGAATTCGGACGAAACTTTGAATTGCCGCTAAACCGGAACCTCGCCGTCGGAATTCAACGCCCAGGCGCAGCGTGGCGGGTGCCGCAACCCAAGGAGCGCGGAATTTATTCCGCTTCGGCGACCCCCCGCGCTTGGTTTCAGAGATGTTTTCACGCGGCCAAATCCTCGGGCGCGTGGCGGAAGCCGCAGGGTAGGGCGCGTCACTCCGTGCGCGCCGTTCGTGAGGTTGACCGCATTGCGAAGGCGCGGCGGGCAGGGGACTGCCCGCCCTACCGGGAAAAGGGAATGGACAAAACATCGAACATTCAACATTCAACTCCCAACATCGAGGTTGGACCAATTATCGGTGGAAATCGGCACATGGGTAGGGCGCGTCACTCCGTGCGCGCCGTTCGTCTTAAGCAACCACGGCGCGCACGGAGTGACGCGCCCTACCAAGGTAAAGAAAAACCCCGACATTGGATGTCGGGGTCCGTGGCGTTGAAAGGTCCGCAATCTCACGATTGCGGCTACGGGGCTTGTGGCGTCATTGCGCCAGGCGCACGCGGTAGAAGCCGCTGGCCGCGCCGGGATTCGGATCGTGACATTCGATGTCGAAGCCGGTGCCAGAGTTGGTGAGGACAGGGGTCCAAACCGGGCCGTAAAGGGTCGGGGCGCGCTCCACAACGTAGCGCTTGTTGGCAATGGTCGGCCAGCGGATGACGAAGTCCTTGGCCTGGCCGCGGCTGGAACGCAGGCGCAATACTGAGGCCGCGTCGTTCGGATCGGTGTCGGCTTTGTATTCGTGCCAGTTGTTGGCGCCGTCGCCGTCCGCGTCGGCGGTAGCGGCGGAAAGAAGGTTGTGGATGGTGCCGAAGTAGCGCAACCGCCATGAATCCGGGATGCCGTCGTTGGCCGAAGAGGCGGAGCGATCGGAAAGAGTGATCAAGCCGGTCAAAACATGTTTGGGTAATGCGGCCAAGCCGTTGGGCGAACCGGACGCGTGGTCGAAGTGGATGGCGTAGGCGGCGTTGGCCGGGCAATTGGCCGGGAGCGTGACTGACAACGTGCCGACGTTCGCGTTGCCGCACAGGCCAGCAATGGCGCTGTTGAGCCACGCAGCGGAATAATTGGCGGCACTTTTTGAAGCCGGAATGGTGGGTTGCCCCAAGGCGGGAGTCGGAGTGAATTGAACGGGTACTGTCAGGTCCGGAGATCCGTCCAATGGTCTCACGGTGAGGTTCAAACCCAGCACCCGCAGCGGGTATTCGCCGAAAATGTTCGCGGTGATCGGAATTTGAATGGTCTGGCCAGCCAAAACCACGGCATCTCCTGCCGCGAATAAAACGGACGAATCTTGATAGGTGGCCGCCCCGCTGGACGCTTTGGAGATGGGTTTGGAATCGCTCTTGGCCAGCGACAGCATGCTCGGAGTATTGCTGTTGAACGCCAGATTTGGCGTCTCCACCGCCACAAATTGGTTGTTGGTCCAGTAGCGCAGGAACCATTTCAGGCTGGGATCCAAGGAGCGGCGGAAGGTGACAAAGACGTCTTTCACGTCCAAATCACCGTCGCCGAAGGCAACTTGATTGATAGTCGTTTCGCTGCCATTCGTGATGGTAATGGGATCATAGAAAAACCCTTCGGTGTAGTACTGATGGACCGGGTCCCAATCCCCGAGCCGGCCGGCTGAATCCATCGCCAGAAACAGGTCGGAATTCACCGGCGGCATGTTGTCTCCCAAGATGGCCGATTGAAACACCTGCATGACATCGGCGTTGTCCAATATGCCTTCGCCGAAATCACCCGCGTTGAGCCAGTGGAACGGCGCCACATCCCCAACGAGATAGACTGGCGTGCCGACCGTGACCGCCTGGTTGGTTGCGGGTGGCTGAATATAAACATCCGCGCCGGGCGCTCCAACCCCGTCGCGGGTTCCCGATGGGCTACCCAACTGGATGAAGTATTTATCTCCAATGGAAGCGTTGTTTGGAACCTGGAACGAATAAGCCCCGACCACAACAATTCCGTTTTTCTTGTCGAACAAGGTGTCGTGGGGAATGGAATAACTGATCAAATCATGTTGCGCGGTGTCGAAATCCAACAAGTAGATTCCATTCGTGGTTGTGACGCTGTATTTGTATCCGGACCGGAACAACCACCCCACGCCCAGGAGATTGTTGTTGGTATTCACGAACAGGGAATATCCGACCTGATTGGTTATGTCCGTCATCAGGAACGGCCGGATCGTCAGATACGGTTCGTTGCCGGCATTGGGGGGTCTGTGGTCGGCTTTGTCCAATGCAGTCTTGGACATCAGCATGGAGAAAAAGTCAATGCCCTCACCGTTCTGGATGGCGGGGGGGCGGAAACCGGTATTCGGATTGTTTAGTCCGTTCGTAACGGTGGTGTTAAACTGCAAGCTGTACATGGTATCACCCTCGGGCTGCAACTGGAGGGTGACCGGCGCGTAGAAATACTGCCCCGGGCGCGCGAGGAACCTGCTGCTCGGCTCGCCGCTGGTCAGGCCAAAGGTGATGCGCGTCGGTATGAAATTCGACGTTGAGAAAACCCGCGTGACCATATCGCTGTCCTTGTAGTTGTGGCGGAAAGCGCGGACTTTGAACGTCACATCGCTGGTGCCGTTCAGGTTGAGGAGAACGGGCGCCGTGAGGGGGCCAACGCAGTTTGCGCCATTGGGGGTCGGATCCGTCACGCCGTCGGTGGTGTACCACAAAGTCGCATTGGCGGTGGCATCATCCACCGTAAAGGACGCCGCGTTGTTGCCACTGACGATGGGATTGGCGACCTTAAACTGGAAACGCGCCTGAACGACAGGGCTGCTGATGCGGCCATCCTGCGTGCTGATGGCCTTGACGGTTACGTCCGGTGCCGCCGAAATGATGGAGGGCGCGACTTCATACTCAAACAAGCCGTCACGGTACGCCGGCGGCGACGCGCCGTTGCCGCGACTCGGTGAAGGAATGGTGTCTTCGACCGGGCTGGGCGGAGTCGGTCCGAAAGTGAAGAAGGTTTCCGTGGCCTGCTCCGGCAAGATCGCGACAATCACGTCGTTGTTGAACACGAAGGGCTGATCGGTGCGAAGGACCGACCGGAAGAGCGGCGGAGGGAAGTCCACCCAGCCGATTTGCGGCGCGGCCACGGGGGGCTGCACCGGGCCGGTCTGGATGCGGCGGATGACACTGTTGGCGGTGTCCGCGACCAGAAAACCGTTGCCGAGGGTGTCGCGGGCCAGCCCGTGGGGGCCGCTGAATTTCGCGGCCAGAGCCGCGCCGTTGACGTAGCCGGACTGACCGGGAATGCCGGCCAACGTGCGGACGGCATAGTTGGTCACGCCGAAAACCGGATTATTGGTCGCCAGACGAATCGTATGGTTGGCCGTATCGCTGATGACGAGGCCGGCCCCGCCGAGCCAGAGCAAACCACGGGGATTATTGAAGCGGGCGCTGGGGCCAAAGATATTGTCCGCCGTGCCGGAAACATTCTGATCGTTGCTGCCCATCACCGTGGTGAGCGTCGCGGTGGTGGCGCTGGTGCGCGTGACGAGTTTGACGGCGTGATTACGCGTGTCGGCCACCCAGAGCTGATCGGTCGCCCCGACGGCCACCGCGTTGGGCTCACGGAAAGTCGTGCCGGAAACCACCAGCGTGGTCACCGGATAATTCGGATCGTTCAGATCAATCTGCCGGATGGCGTTGTTTTTCGAGTCCGCGACGTAGAGGATGCCCGCGCTGTCCAAGGCCAGGCCGATGGGAAAGCGGAACTTCGCGCTGGTCCCGACGCCGGCGTCCGAACTGCCGGTGCTACCGGTGCCCGCCAGCGTGCTGACGTTACCGTTGGCCAGATTGATGAATCGGATTCGATGATTGCCGGTGTCCGCAACAATGACCCCCGCCGTGCCGCCCACCGTGGCGAGCAGCAAGCCTTGGGGCGAATTGAAGCGCGCGAGATAGGGCGGGCCATCTTCGCCGCCGCTGTCGCCAAAGAGCCCGGCGATGGTGGAGGAAACCCCGGTATTCGGCTCGAAGCGCACGATGCGATGATGGGCGCTGTCGGAGATGTAGATGGCGGTATCGCTCTCCACGGCCACGCCGTGCGGCTCGAAAAGTCCGTTGGTGAGGGCGTTGTCCACCGTGATCTGCGCCGTCCCGCAAAGCGGGATCACCAAGCCGGCCACGGCCAACATTCCCAGGTAGATTTTCGTTTTCATGGTTGCGTAAATTTGCGTTGTCAGATTCTCGGTTGCCTCACGGCAGCACGCGCAGGCGGTAGAACCGTGCGCCGGTCGGATTCGTTTCGATGTATTGTGCCGCATTGCCATCGCCGGAAATCGTGTCCGGCAACTCGTCCCACGTGCCGCCCAGATTCGTTGAAACCAGCACCTTGTATGCCTTGCCGGGAGCACTCAACCAGTTCAACACCACCTGCCGCTGGCCGCTGACCGTGCGCGTGGCGGAACCACACTTGAGCCGTGAGGCCGCGTCGGTCGGGTCGGTGCCGGCCACGTATTCCGCCCAATTGACCACGTTGTCATGGTCGGGATCGGCGTTCGGATCCGCGTTCGGGTCGGCGAGGCTGCCAAAGAAATAGGCCTTCCAATCGTCGGACGTGATGTCCGTGACCGGCGGCGCCGCGGCACCGACAGCGACCGTGGCGCGTTTCGTTTCGAAGGTGTATTGCGTGTGGATATCGGGCGCGCCATCGGCGTTGGCGAACGCGACGGTGTAAGTGTGGCCGGCCACGGCACCGGGCGGAATGGTGAAACGGACGGTGCCGAGGTAGTTGCTCGTATGCGCGGCGCAGTTCACGCCGTTGACGATATTCAGCGACCAACCGCAGGCGAATTCGCTCGGCTTGAAACTTTGCTGGATGGGCGTGGCCAGACCGCCTTTGGCGATGAACGTGGGCGCAGCGGTCAGCGCCGGGCCGCCGTTGTCGGGCGTTACGATGCAGCGGAACTGCAAGCCGGCCAGTGGCGCGCCCCAGGCCGTTCGCACATAAACCGGCACGTTCACCAGACCGCCTGCGACGGCGTTGCCAACGGAGATCGCCCCCACCTTCGCCTGCCGACTCCACGGGGCGCCGACCGTCACACCAGCCTCCTGGTCGGGTGAACCGAGGGGCAGCGTGGTCATGAAACTGGTCCGGTCGCCGCCGGAAAGCCACGCGCGCATCCAATTGTTGGTGCCGCCATAGTACGGGATCTGGCGCAGCGAGCGTTGCAGAATCACCTGCCAGTCGAGGAAGCGGATTTCGGCATCGCCGCCCACGAAGCCGGCTTCGTCTTCCGGGTACGCGTCCATGGCGTCATAGACATCCGTGAACGGATAGGGCAGACGGAGTCCGGCCGCGGCATAGAAGGCGTTGTTGACGTCGCTGTTGTCGAGGTCGGTGTTGCCGAACTCACCCGCGTTGTACCAGCCGCTGCTCGCCGAGTCGCCGACGGTGTAGGCGACGTTGGTGACCAGAATCGTGGCGTCGGGCATGGACGGGAAGGGGACGGGCGACGAAACGCCATCGGACGTGGCGCTGCCGTTCAACACGCTGATCGAATACGTGTCGCCTTGCTGCGCGGAGCCCGGGATGGGCACGGCGAGCATGGCGACGATGGCGAAACGCTGGAAGGACACGTTGGCGTTGGTGCCGATGGCCGTGATTTCCAAGCCGCGCGCGAGGCCGTTGGTGTAAGGCGACACGTTGATGGTCGCAATGGCATCACCCTGGGCGGATGTGATCACCCGGATGAAATCGTTCGAGGCGACGCTCAACGGCCGGAACTGATCGGAAATCATGGGCGCACTGCCGTTGGGTGTGATCTGGACCTTGAACTGATAGGATCTGACCTGGTCGTTGGTGCGAAGATTCGCAACGACCGGGATGACGACGGTGGAACCGACTCCCGCGCGGAGGTTGCCAAAGAGTCCAGACGGCACGCCCACGTTGTTGGCGCTGGCCGGGACGCCGGAGACGGTGACGCTGGCATTGGTGCTGACGAACGCCTTGATGCGCAACGCGGTCAGGTCATTCGTGGTGTTGACCCAGCGGATGAAGCCGGTGTTGCCACTGATGGTGACGCGCGCACTGTTCGTGGTCGGCTCGCTGCCGTCGGTCGTATAAAACACGGTCGGGTTCGGGCTGCCCACGGTGATGATCTGGCCCATAGGGTAATAACCCGTGTTCGGACTGATCGTCGGCGGTGTAATCACAACCCCATTTGTGCCACCGCTGCCGCCGCCGGTGCCGGTCAGGCCGGTGTTCAGGATTCGGCGGATGTTGTGGTTCAAGATCTCGGCAGTGATCACGTCACCGTTGGGCGCCACGACAATGCCAGCCGGTTGCTGCATTTCAATAAACCGGCTGCTGGCCGGCAAAACCGGATCGCCCGCCCGGCCAAACCAGACTTCGGAATTCGTGGCCGCAAGCCGTGTGGCCGTGCCGGCAGCGTCCACCACCACGACGCGGTCATTGAAGAAGTCCGCGACCACCAGCAGTCCACCGCCAGCCTTGGCCAGATGATGCGGCTGGTTCAACTGAGCGAAGAGAGCCGTGCCGATGGTATCGCCAGGGCCGTTGTTTCCGGTCAGGACGCTCACGGCATAGGAAACGGGGTTGATCAGAAAGACCGCGTGGTTGCCGGAATCGGAAACCGCGATGGTGCCGTCATCTTCCACGACGATGCCCTGAAGCTGAACGCCGGCATTGGTGATGGCAGCGATGACGGTGGCCGGCCCGCCGCCTGACGGGATGCGTTTGATGGCACCACCCAGTTCCGCGACCAGCATGTTCGTGCTGCCATCCAGGGCCAGGGCGGTGGCGTTGGTCAAAGTGGTGGCGTTGGTGCCGAGAAAGTTTCCAAACTTATTGAATTTGAGTACGTAGCCATTGGTACCGCTGCCCCGGTTCAACACGTAAACATTGTCCGCCGGGTCCAGCGCGACCGCCACGGGTTGATTCATGTTCGTCGTTGCGAAGGGCGATGTGACGTTATCGCCAAAGTTCAACTTGAAGACCGCGTTGTTCAGTTGATCGGCGACGAACAGGAAATTCCCAGATGAATCCAAAGCGATGCCGAGCGGACTATTGAATTGCGGAACCACGCCCGGCGCACCGGGCGGCGTCAGACCGGTGGTAGTGACTTTGCGGATCAAATGGTAATACGTTTCCGTCGCGTAAACGTCGCCGTTGGGAGCAACCACCACGCCCCATGGTTCGCGAGCCTCGTCACAGCCATAATTGTCACTCTCGCAAACCGTCCCGTCCCACCAACCGGCAAAAATACCCTGCGCCTGCGAGCCTTGGACCCAGAAATTGGATTTGACTCCATAAAGGTTGGCGACCGTGCCTTCCGAATCCACGAGCTTGACCCGGTGATTGCCGCGGTCGGCGACCACGAGCACGCCGTTGCCAGCCTTGGAAAGATTGCAGGGCGACCGGAACTGGGCGACTTCCTTCGTGTCAGAAATATCCCCCGCGCCGTTGAAACCCGTGAGCGCGGTCCACGCGCCGGTGAACGGGTCCATGAGCCAGATGCCGTGATTGCCGGCGTCGCTCACGGCAATGTCGCCGTTGTCCATGCTGGCGATGCCCTGCAAGGAAGTGCCGGCATTGGTGATGGTGGCGACCGTGGTTCTCACCCCGGCGGGCGTTATGCGAATCACGGTGTTGCCGCCGAGGGTCACAAAAATGTTGGTCACGCCGTCGAGCGCGATGGCCGTGGCGTTGGTCAGCGCGGCGGCATTGGTGGAGACGAAGCTGCCGGCAGGGGTAAATTTCAGCACGGTGCCGTTGTTGCCGTTGCCGCGATTAAGAACATAAACGTTGGTCGCGCCGTCCACGGCAACGCCGACGGGCTGACTAATTTTGTTCGTCCATGCCAGCGCGAACGTCGCGGTATTGTTGGCGGACAGATTGAGTTTGCGGACGACGTTGTTGTCGCGGTCAGCGACGAAAAGCAGGTTTCCCGAAGGGTCCAGTGCCACGCCAGCCGGGGTTTGGAACTTCGCGTCAAGCGCGGTGCCGCCATCCACATAGCCGAAGGCTGGGCTGGGATAGAATTGCGAAGGGCCGCCCGTGACCGTGTCCACAGCGGCTGCCGCCTGCACGTGAGGGGCCGCCAGCGCCAAAGCCGCGCCCATGAGGGCGGCGCATAACCGGCGACTGCGCGGCCATCGCCCGAAAGCCGGCCACCGGTCTTTGAATAATTCAGTTTTCATAAAAATCTATTGGCTGACATTGTGGAGTCAGGGGTTGCGCCGCGCCTTACGGTTGGGAATTTTTCGTCGTGCCTTTCGGTTTGCTCCAGTCGCGGGGCTTGCCGCTGTCCCAGGCGGACCATTCTTCAAGGGCGGCTTCCTTGCCGGTTGATTGCAGGAATTTTGATTGCGTTGGTTGAAAATCGGTGTCCTTAACAATGGTCGGGGTGATGAAGATCATGAGATTCTGCCGGTTGCGTTCCTTGCTGTCCTTGCGGAAGGCGTAGCCCAAGATCGGAATGTCACCCAGGATCGGGACTTTCACGTTGGAGTTCAGCAACTGGTCAGAAATCAGGCCGCCCATCACCAGCGTGTTGCCGCTGGGGATGAGCACGGAGGTTTCCAGTTTGCGGGTGAAGAACGAGTCAACATCATTTTTAACACCTGCGACGGTGGTTTGAACGGGTGCGCCAAGCCTAAGCACGCTCTGCAGGACTCGCATTTCGATGAAGTTGTTGGCAGTAATGCGGGGCGTGACATCCAGATTCACCGTCAAGTTCGAGTACGAAATCTGGGAACCGCCGGTCGTATTCGCGGTGGACGCCTGCACATTCACGATTGGATACATGAAGCCGACATCAATCGTAGCTCTCTGATTATCCAGTGTGACCATCCGCGGCTCGGAGATCACTTTGGTGTCGTCGGAACCATTCAGGAAGGACAGCGCCACATTCAAACCATCGGCATTCAAGAAGGCCGTTGCGGGATGAAAGCCTTTGAGGGTATTGTAGCTGACTCCGCCGCCGCCCAGCAAGGTTTCCAACGAGGTCTGCGAGCTGGAACCCGGGGTGGTGGTGATGGTTCTGCCGCCGGGCAGCGTGGTGGTGACCGGCGTGCCCGGAAGCAGCGTGGTGGTCTTGCCACTGGTGATGCCATTGCCAAAGGTGACGTTCTGCTTGCTCAAAGTGCTGGTCCAATCAATGCCTTTGACCGTCTTGGGATTCACGGTGGTTTCGAGGATTTTCGCCTCGATGAGCACCTGCTTGGTGGGCGTGTCGAGTTGCTTCAACAATTCTTCCACCCCGGCCAGTTCCTTTTCCGTCGCCACAATGACCAACTGGCTGGTGCGAACATCCGCGACCACTTTGCTGCGTTTGTCGGTGAGCGTGCTCTGGACACTGGAGAGGATGTTGCTCGGACCGGCGTATTGGAGCTGGATGACCCTGGTGACCAGCGGGTCAGGCGCGGCCGGGTCCTTGGTGGTGATGCGGGCGACCCTGGTCTTGGGGTCCTCCACCAGTTGCAGGTTGTAAACGGTCAACAGGGCCATGAGGGCCTGCTCGGCGGTGAGACTTTCCCAGCGCAGGTTGATGTTCGGCTGCGGGGTCGCTTTGCCATCCGGGCCGGGCTGGCCAAATGTGACCTTGGGGTCGAGGATGTAATTGAGTCCCGCCTGGCGCGCGAGGTTTTCGATGGCGGTCGTGAGCGCCACGTCTTGAAACTGGATAAGCGGGATGACGGCGGACGGCGCGGCGGTGGCTGGTTCGGCGGTGGCCGGCGCAGCAATGGCCGGCGCGGCGTCCGGCGGTGCGGCCGCCGGTTCAGTCGCGGGCGCCGCCGCAATGGGCGGCGTGGGCGCGGTGGCCGGCGAGTCGCTGGCGGCAGGGGTTTGGGCGCGGCCCAGACTGCAAACGAAGAGGCCGATGAGGGTGGCGATGCGAAGTGTTGGTTTCATTGGTTGGTGAAGTTTCAAGGTTTCGGAGATTTATACAAAGTCGTCAGTCAAAGGCCAGATAATTCTGTCATCAAAGTGAATTCAATTCTGCAATAACGATGCCAGCCGCCCGCGCGTCGTTCACGGTCGGCGCAAACGACGCCGGTGCCCGGCTCTGAAATCATTTTGTCCCGCATTGACACAAATCAGTTGAGACTCGTTTCAAAACCACGCCCGCTGAGGGCCGCGGGCCGGCAAAAGGCTGCCAGCGGCCATCCAGCTTTCGGACGCCCGTGTCCGAAACCTGCGTTGTCCTATTTTCGCCGCGGGAAGCGCAGCTCGCGTCGGGTCCCGCCGGCTTCGATGACCACGCTTTCGTCTTTCAAATTGATTGCCACACAGCGTACCCGGACCTTGCCGGCGGAGGTGACGATTTCCTGCTCCTCGCCCGGCTCGAGAATGCGGTTGTTGATGGTGGCCAGGGGCCGGGCGGCAGTGCCGGAAAGGCCTTTGAGCGCCAGGTCGCTGACCGCCGCCCCGGTCACATTGGTGCTGGTCGTCATCATCGCCGCGGCCAGCCGCGTGGAATTCGGGAAAAACGGGTCTCTGACCGCCTGGGTCGCGGAGGCAACCACAAAGACGGACGGCGGAACTTCCATCACCCCATTCGTCAGGGACACGGCGGCTGGGGCCGGGGCTTTGGCTGGCGCGGCGGGTTGGGGTGGACCGGCGTGAACCGCGGCCCGACCCAACAGCGCCGCCAGGAGCAGCGTGGCCCCCCGCCGGCGGATCTGGAAGCGCAGTTTCATCCGCGTAAATCCTCCAGTGGCATCCTCCGTGCCGGGGTCGGGCGCGACACTCCGCCCGCCGTGCTCGCGCACCGTAGCGGCAGGTGCGCGCCGGCCCGGAGCAGCAGCACATCCTTCCACCTTCGCGGCGGGCAGAGGACTGCCCGCCCTACCCGGAGGTTCAGGGGCAGGAAGATAGTTTGAGACGCGGTCATAAACATGGGCATGGAGTTGCCGTCCATCAGGGGGCGTCGGGTTTCACCAGAGTGACGATGTCCATCTGGAAGGCGAGTTTTTCTTTTTCGCCCGCGCCCACACTGGGGGACGGTTCGAGGACCAGGTTCAACACGCGGACATGGGGGGACTGATTTTCAAAGTCGGCGATGAATTTGCCGAAATCGTGGAAATAGGCCGTTCCACCCGCCCTGAAGGTCACTTGCTTGTACGGGAATTTCGGCAGCAGGTTCACGTCGCCCGGCGGCGCGGGCTGGCTGATCTGCGGAATTTCAACCTTATAGGACAGCTTGAAGCGCCGGAGCGAGTTGACCGCCCAGGAATAGATATCCCCGGAAGCCATGGCGTCTTCCTGTTCGACCAGCGCCTTGTTTTTAGCGTTGAAGCCGGTCTCGATCTGGTCGGCGCGATTGATCGTATCCGTCACCCGGGCGAATTTCTTTTCCGCGACTTCCCGCTTCCCGGCGAGTTCACGCAGATTGGCGTACTGCCATTTGATGAGGCCAAATCCCAGCCCGCCCAAGGCGATCACCGTCAGCAAGGCGACCATGATGAGCTGGTTGCGTTTGTTCTTTGGCAGCTTGCTGAAGTTCATCCGCGTAAATCCTCCAGGGTTGGCTTCCGGGCCGAGGCGGGGCGCGTCACTCCGCCCGCCGTGCTCGCGCACCGTCGCGGCAGGTGCGCGCCGTCCGGCAGCAGCAGCACATCCTTCCACCTTCGCGGCGGGCAGGGGACTGCCCGCCCTACCCGGAGGATCATGGACCGCGGCATTGTTTGATAAGCGGTCATCGGGTTTTCTCCGGGTAGCGACATTCCAGCGTGAATTGAACGAAAGCTCTGCCGTCGGGCTGGCTTTGCGGGGGCGAGAGGGTGGTCAGTTTCACTTCGTTGGTCTTGCCCAGCGCGTTTTGAAAATAAGCATGATCGGCAATCATTTCTTTGAAGCGATTGACCTGGTCGCCGGGATTGGGCGCGGTGTCTTTGGCTTCCAGCGTCAGCACAATCTTCTCGGTCGCGGTCGCGGGCCGGGCGGGAAACGTGCGTCCGGACTCGGTCTTCTTCGCCTTGACTTCCTCGGTGATCAGGTAGGACTGATCCGCCCGGAGCCGCAACAACTGCACGTTCTCGACGGTCGTTTGCTGCAGCGCGTTGAGCAGCGTGCCGTTGAGAAAGCGGTTGGTGGCCAGTTGATGGAGCGCGCCCAGCTTCATTTCGATGTCGGCGGTTTTCTTCTGAAAGTCGAGCACTTGCTGGTACTCGTTGGTGCGGCTGCCAATCTTGTTTTCCACCCGGCTGAGGTCCCGTTGGACCAGCATGGTTTTGACCTGCAGCGAACTGCTCCACACCAGCATCACCGAAACCAGCAGCCCCGCCAGCCACAGGGCGCGCTTGACCGGGTCGCGGCGGCGCAACTCTTCGGCGGCTTGGGCTTCTGCGAGCAGATTGAGGTGAATGAACACAGGTTGAAAAAAATCAGAAAGCGGTCAGCGCCGCGCCGATGGCCACGGTCAGTTGCGGCGCGACCTGTTCGATTTCCGCGGCCTGCGCCGGCGGCAGCTCCAGGCGCAGAAACGTCGTCGGATTCCAGGTCTTGCACTCGACCATCATTTCGTTTTGCAGCGATTGCATGATGAATTCCGAGCGCGCCGACCCGCCCGTGATGAAGACCTGCGAGACGGGCCGGTCCTGTTGATGCTCGAAAAAGTCAATGGAGGCGCGCAATTCACGGCCCAGCGGCGACAGCAGGGATTCGAGCGCCGCCTGCACTTCGTGGGCCATGCCCACCTTGATGCCTTCCGCTTCGGGGTAGCTGATGTTCATGGATTCGGCGAGCCCGGCGGTCAACCGGTCGCCGCCAATGGCCACCGTGCGGCTCAAGATCAACTCGCCTCCCGCCATTATGCTGATGGACGAATGTTTGAACCCGAGGTCCACCAAGGCCACGATTTCACCGCTGAAAACCTCCGGCGCCGCCAGCTTAAAGGCATTGATCGGCCCGATGAGGCCGGGAAGGATGTGGTCGGCCACCAAACCGGCATTGCGGGTCGCCGCCACTAAATTGTCAACCACCTGCTTCTTGGCGCCCGCGATTAGAACTTTTTGTTTTTGGGGACCCGCGGGAGGTTTGCCGGGATCGGCCGGTTTGGGCAATTGCGCGGAAGGAATGATGTAACAATCAAAAACGTGATTGGACAGGTCCTGTTGCAGATAATTCCTGGAATTGTTCTTCAGCACCAGCCGCATGTCCTCCGCCGGCATGCGCGGCATTTCGGCGTGACGGACAATGGATTCGTCGCAGCCCAACGCCAAAGTGACGAATTTGGTCCGGGCCTCCAGCGCCTGGCTCACGGCCTTGAGATGTTCGCCGAGCAACTCGACCGAGAGGTTCTTTTCGTAAATCGGCGCGTCCAGCAGCGCGTAGCGGCCAAGGACATAGCCATCGCCGCGGCGCTGCAAATGCACCGCTTTGGTCGTGCGGCCACCCAGATCAATGGCAAGCATCTGGTCTCGCTTCTTCTTTGAACTGTTGTCAAAAAAAGGCAGGGCCATGCACGTGTGTTATCCTAGTTGCCGGTTTGATTGCAAGCAGCATTTTATTTCCGTCACGCGCGGCCTTCGCCGCGCGGGCGCGTCACTCAAATTTCATATCATCGCGAACGCCTCCGGCCATAGCAGCACCCGAGCCATTCAACGCCCGCGTGAATTTACGAACGGTTTTCCCCCAGATACTGCGCGGCCTTCGTCCGCCGCGTGGGCACCATGTCCCGGCCCTGTCCCTGAATCCCGCAGAGGGGGATGTGCCGTAACCCAAGGAACGCGGAATTCATTCCGCGAGCACCGAGCCGGTGTCGAAACGCGCGGAATAAATTCCGCGCGCCGGGCGGCTCAGGACCATGAGCCGGGGGATGCCAACTTTTGCTGCCGGCGCAACAAAAGTTCGCGCGCAGGGGTTGGCGGGTTCAGGGAAAGCTCCGCGCGCTCACCTGCCGCGACGGTGCGCGAGCACGGCGGGCGAGACGCGGCTACGGGCGAGGGGCGGGAGGAAGGGGAAAAGGCGGAGCGGCGAAACCGCAACCCAAGAAGCGCGGAATTAATTCGGCGAGCACCGAGCCGGTGTCGAAACGCGCGGAATAAATTCCGCGCGCCGGGTGGCTCAGGATTGATCCAGAACCCGGGTGGTGATTTCGAGCTTGCCGTTCTCATTGCTGCGGAAGGTGCGCAGGAGTGAGTTGAAGGCCAACTGGCCGTCCGCGGCTTTCGGCGGGTCGGCATTCAGGCAGAATTCCAACAGGCCGGCGGTCGAAGGGATCAGCGCCACCCAGACGGCCCGTTCCATTCCGCCCGCGGCCTGGTATCGCAGTTCGAGGGCGGGGCCGTTTTGGCCGGCGGCGGTCCGGGAAAACTCGTCCACAACTTTCGCGTTCGGAAACTGGTTCACCAGGAATTCCCGACCGGCGTCCGCGTTCCCCGGGCTGAGAATGCGGAACGTAAGAAAATAAGTGGCGTCGCCCGACACCAGCGCCACCTTGTCCGGGGTGACCTCCACCCGCATGCGTTGCGGGACGACGAAAAAGAATTCATTCGTCCCGCGCGTCACGAACACGCGGCGCGTCTGTCCTTCCCACCCGACGATTTCCCCGTTTCGGGTCTCCGCGTCAAATGTGCGCGGCAGAAATGCGGTTTGCGGTGCGGCCGGCTCCCCGGCGCGGGCGCTGCCGAGGACGAGCGACAGCGCGCCCAAAATTGCGGCGTTGCGGCAAATGGATTTAAGCGCCTGTTTGAAAACCCGCCCGGTGAGGGCATCGGGCCTACAATGGACGGCGATTCCGGCTGTTTCCTGCAGGCCGCGTGTCACGCGGAGTGTCGTTGGAGTTTTCAAACCGGCTCTAAGGTGTGACATCGTAGGTAACATTGTTGGGCGGCGGCGTCGCCCAATTCACGCGGATGGCCGCGAGGGCGCAGGGGATGCCGGGCGGCACTTTGGTGTAGTCTAGGAAGTTGTTGTCAAAACTGAAACGGCGGGTCGGCGCGGTGTAATAACTGCCGGTGCCCGGGGTAATGAACTGGCCCGTGGCCTTGGTGCTGTTGAACAGGTTGAGGATGGAGGTGTTCAGCCAGACGTAGCGGCTGGAAGTCCAGTTTTCGAGCAAGCGCGGCAGGTTGTGGACCCCGCCGCTGAACGTGGCGGTGGTATTCCCCGACGAAGGTTTGATGCCCGTAAGCAGCGCGGCGTTAATCGTAATGGCGCTGCCCGTGGGGGTCTGTCCCGTATCACTGCTAGTGAAGCTGGTGGAGTCCCTCCAACTCGGTGAAAGAATGGTCAACGCGTCGGACATCAGCGCGCAAGGGTACGTGGCGGAGGTGTTGGTGCTGGCCAGATGGCCCGAGTTTGGGCAGTTGTAGTTGCCCAACACGTAGAGCGGATTGGGCGTGGCCAGGGTCCAGCCGCGTCCGCCATTGTAGGGCGGCACCACCCCATTGGCGAGCCGCACGGCGCTCAGTTGGCTCGAAGTGTTGGTGCGGCAATCCGCCGTGTAGAGAATGGTCGGATGCATGCCGGACCCGGCCGGGAATTTTGTGAGCACACTCGCATTGGTCGTGATCCATTGGTTGTATTTGCCGACATCAATCTGGGTGGCGAGAACCGTTTTGTTCTCGCGTTGATCCAGGAAAGTATTGGTCAGCGTGAGAAACGGGAAGTTTGTACTGATGAGGGTCTGAACGGTGAGCGGCGAAGAACCATTGGTCCATGACTGGGCCATTACTATCGGCGTATCTTCACCCGGCACCTGATACGTGCTGGGCGCGGCCTGGATCCTGGCCGTGACCGTCGTGTTGCTGACCAGCAGCACCACGTGCGCCTGGTTGTACAAGAGCTGTTGTCCGGCGTCGGAGCCGGGCGTTACTCCGGCCGCGGGAAAGTCAATCAAGCTGTGCGTATTCGTCATGTTGATGGAGACTCTGACGGTTGGAACATTGGTCTTGCGGCTCGGGCTGCCGTTGAACGAGACGTTCCCAGGAAAGGTCCAGGGGCCGGAGCCGTTGTTTGCGGGTGACCCAATGGTGTCCGTGGCCGTCACGGTGCCGTTGAAGGCCAGCGTCGAACTGCTCCCCACGTAAATGGAACCGTTCGCATGCGTGCGCCCATTGACGATCATGGGGGCGCAGGTGCTGAATTCGAGCAGGCCATTATAGAAGATGGCGTACTGGGTCAAGGGGATCAAAGCGAGGAGCACATCCTCCTGCACGGCGTTGGTCATGTTTTTGTACGGCCCCGTGGTGGCCCGGACATTGGCCAGCACCCGGTATAGCGGAGCGTTTCTCGCAAACAAACCGGCGTACTGCGAAGGCAGCGGGCCCGTGTAATCGCTTTTCTTGGCAACGTAAACCCGGTTCGCGTTGCCCTGGCCGTCGGAGAAGCCAAACTGGCTCCAGTAGGAATTTTCACTCGCAGTGGGAACATTGGTCCGATACAGGCTCAGGTTGGCGCTTACGGTGGCCAAACCGCCCTGTTGAAAATCGTAAGCCAGTCGGGCGAAGACCTTTTCGACGGCGGCTTCGGCGGCATTGATGTTGGCCACGTACTGGTTGTTGCGGTCGTTCTGTAATGCGACCGAGCCGGTGCGGCTCATCGTGGCCGCCAGCACGACCAGACTGACCGCGCCAATGACCAGCACCATGAGCAGCGCATAGCCGCCGGATGAGGGTCGTGGGAGTTTGATTCCTGTTTTCATGGTCCATCGGGGATGTGCGAAGCCAGCCTGAACTCCATTTTGTAATAGTCGTAGAAGTACCCGGGCCCCACCCTCGTGAGGGGATACTGGTACTGGCAGAATTGCATCGCCACGTTGATCACGCCTTTGTGAGAGAGGTCCGTCTGCACTTCGCCCCGGTGGTTCTCAGCGCGAAAGTACATGGTGTTCGTCAGGTTCTGGGCGATCAACTTCGAGCCGGTCACGCCGCTGTGCCGCCGGCGTAATTCACACTTGGACGTGTCAAAGTAATAGAGGATGTAACTATTCGTGTCGGTGGTAAGGTTGATTTGCAGAGCGGTGCCCTGCTGGGCGGTGCCGTTGGCGATCGGCGTGAAGGTGGACTGGTTGCCATCGCCCACCTGCCACATCTTGGCGGCGCGCACATCGTCCGCCAGCATACTGAAGCCGCGCCGCGACGAATCGCTCGCGCCCAATTTGCTGTTCGCCAGTTCGTCCTGGCGCAGGGCGAAGAGATGTGTGTAAACCAAGCCGAGGGACACGAGACTGAAAATACTCATCGCCACCATCATCTCGACGAGCGTGAGCGCTTGTGTCCGCCGCGCGGCGCTTCCAGCCGGAAGCCGCTGCTTCATGAAAAAGCCTTTCATAAGTTGCTGGGATCCAGATTGTCCGGCGCGTAGTAAGTGGCGATCGAGTTGGTGTAAAGGCGGGTGGCGCCGAAACCGAGAAAGCGCCAGACCGTGTCCACTTGAACCATCTGGAGCTTGATGGCCGGGAGGCCGGTGACGTTGGTCAACAGGGTGATGGTCACATAATTGGTGGCCCGGATGAAATTCGTGCCGGCAATGGGGAGATCGAGATTCGACCAGGAATACCCCTTGCCCACCCGGGTTGAGGTGTTGTACGTCCAGCCCGACAGGTTGAGGTTCGTCAGTTCGTTTCTTTGTTGCACCCCGGTCGAATCATCCCATAAGGCGGAGCGGGCCTGCTCCAGTTGCTGAATGGCCAGCGCCTGCGCGGCCAGGGACTGCCCCGACCATTCCGCGCGCCTGGTGAGTTGAATGTTGGCGGCGAGAATGCCTCCGAAAATCAGCGCCGCAATCGCCACGGCCATGACCACCTCCGCCAGCGTAAAGGCGGCGGTCCGTGGTTTCCCTGGACGGTTTCCGGGCAGTTCCATCGCAAACATAACAGCTTTCAAATTGGAAATGGTGATCGTTGCCTTGGCTTGTTCAGTTCATTCGCTGTCCAACCGTTATCCGTCAAGCAATCTCTCTGCCACACCTCACCCTGCCGCCTTGAGAACTCGACACTTTCGTTCCCGCGCCCCAAACCAATAACTCGACGCCGGAAACACCAACCTTTTAGCAACATCCGCGCCCATTCCGGCTTGCCGGCGTTGGGGACGGATTCGAGCCGTTACCCTGCCTCCCGCGCAGCGAACTCGCCGCCCTTGTCCTGACATGAGGCATCCGTTGTCTCAGGGCCGGCGCTCAGATGCGGCGGCGGTGGCGCGGCTGGAAGAAGCGATCGGCAGACGCTCTGGATGGCACAAGGCCTGCACTCGGACCTGGTCGTGAGAACAGAGCGGATAGCAGCGGCATTGCCCGCTGGCGTTGCAGATACCAGGCCGAATTGACCGCCTAATGTGAAAGATGATAGATAATGACCGATCCCACTACCGAAATGAACACCACCTGGCAACCCTCCTCCGGGGCAACCCTTTTACACCACCTTCGGCAACTCGCGGGACGCCCGAATTCACCCGCCAGGCCTGCCGGGTTGCGCAGGAACATGGCCTGCGCCGGGAGCCGGTTGTTGCTGGCGTCGGTGGTCGTTTTGGCGGCGTCCACCGCAGTGCAAGCCGAGGATTTTGAATACACGACCAATGAGAACACGATCGCCATCGTCAGATACATTGGTGTCGGCGGGACGGTGGCGATCCCAGACACGATCCATAACCTGCCGGTCACCAGCATCGATGCTTTTGCATTTGAAAACCGCACCGATGTGATCCACGTCACCATCGGCACCAACGTCACCAGCATCGGGCCGTGGGCATTCCGGGGTTGCACCGCCCTGATCAGCGTCACGATCCCTGCCGCCGTCACCAGCATCGGGGACGCCGCGTTTGCTCAAAACACCTCTCTAATCAGCGTAGCGATCCCTGACGCCGTCACCAGCATTGGGGAGGCTGCGTTTGCTTACAGCACCTCCCTGATCCGCGTCACGATCCCCGACGCCGTCACGAGCATCGGAAACGGAACGTTCTCTGATTGCACCAGCCTGACCAGCGTCACGATCGGCAACGGTGTCGCCAGCATCGCAGTGTATGCGTTCTATCACTGCACCAATCTCACGAGCGTCTATTTCAAGGGGGACGCCCCCAGCAGCGTTGATGCGAACGCATTCGAAGGCGTCAATGCAACCGTCTATTACCTGCCTGGGACCACTGGCTGGGACCTGCCCTTTGGCGGGTATCCCAAGGCGCTGTGGAAGCCGAGTGTTCAAATCAGCGATGGCAGCTTCGGTGTGCGGACGAATCAATTTGGGTTCAATATCAGTTGGGCCAGCGGCATGGTCGTCGTGGTCGAAGCCTGTGCCAGTCCGGCCAATTCCACCTGGTCTCCACTGCAAACCAATACCCTCACCGGCGAATCGTTCTATTTCAGCGACCCACAGTGGACAAATCATCCCGCCCGTTTCTACCGCCTCCGCTGGCCGTGACGCGCGAGTGCCGCGCGGCGGCCCCCGTTCCCTGTAGCCGCGCTCGTGAGAGCGCGGATCGTCTCAACCCCTGGTGACCTGCCAGGTTTTGCCCCTCCAGCAGGGTGCGCACGCCGCCCATGTGCCAAATCATTTCATTTCAACAACAACCGGCACGGGTCTTCCCCGGCCATGATTTCGCGCGCCGCGTTCTCCAGAATTTTCAGGAACGCATCAAGCAGCGGATTGTGCCGCCCCTGCCAGAGCACGCCAAACGTCACCGGCTCAAATTCCTCCAACGCCAGCGGCCGCACCTGCGGATGGTATTTCGTTTTGGGCACGTCCACGGTCACACCAATGCCGTAGCCGTTAGCCACATAGGTTTGCACCATCTCGACGGTGCTCACCTCGATGCCGCCGAACCAGTCCACCTTTCGTTTCGCAAGTCCCTCCTCGAACGCGCGGCGAATCGGCTGGTTGCTGGGCACGGTGATGAGCGTCTCCTCGATGCGGTCGCGCTGCCAGAGTTCCCCGGCGGATTTGAGTTCACTGTTCCTCGGCACGAGCAGAACCAGCGGCATCTGAAACAAGGGGACGGAATTGATGCCCGCAGGCGGCTTGCCGCCGAGCAACCCGATGGCAATATCCACTTCCAACTGTTGCAGCCAAGTGACGACCTGCGGGTGATAACCCTCGCGCAAACTCACCTTGAGCTTCGGAAATTTCTTGCGCAATTCCTGCAACAGCCGCGGCAGATGATCGCGGACCATGATTTCCGACGCCGCAATGCGCAGATGCTGCGACACGCCGCCGCGCAACTTCTCCGCCATCGGTGCCAAGTTGTCGAAAAACGGTTTGATGAAATCGTAAAGCTGCGCGCCCGCTGGCGTGAGTGAGAACGGGCGACGCTGGAACAACGTCGTGCCGAGGTCCGCTTCCAACTGGATGATCTGCCCGCTGATCGCCGGCTGTTGAATTCCGTAGGGCATGTTGCGCACCGCCTCACTAATGCCGCCGTGCCGCGCCACGTAATAGAACAATTCCAGGTGATGAATGTTCATGCGATTGATTCAGCCGATGCCGCCGCCACTTTTATCAATTAACACCCCGCTGGCAAGCCAAGATAGGCTTCCGCCAGAAATTGGATCCGCTGGTCGCGTGAGATTGTGATTCATCGAGCGAGTCCACACCGAAAGATTGAAATATGAAACCAACCATTCAATTCGCGGTCGCGCTGGTGGCGTTGGGTTTGACCACCGGTTGCGAAACGACCGGCCTGTCCCGCCGCGAACAGGCGAACGTCACGTATCCCAACTACATCCTCAATCTGCGGCCCAAGTCGTCGGGCGCGCAACCCAGGCTCACGCCACCCCTCCACCTGGCGGTCGTGCAGGTTGGCGAACCGTCTCCGCCCAAGGCCATGCTTGACCAGTTGCTGTCCGACCCTTCGCTGGTGACGTCCGCGGTTGGTTTACCGTCGTGGGGCGAAACCCGCGGCCAAAGCAACCACACGGAAGTCGTCTTCGAACAGGTGCAGGCCATCTGCCGGCTGGCGCAGTCGGTTGGCGCCAGTCATGTGCTCATTTTCGGCGGGAACATGAATTCGTGGTCGGACGGAAACGCGCTGCGACTGTTCGATCTGACGCTGGTGGCCGGCGTCCTCGTTCCGAGCACCAAGGTCATCGCCGAGGGCAAAGCGGCCGGCACGTTGATTGACACTTCCACGTGCGAGCCCGTGCTGCTCGTCAGCGCGGACGCCAAGCGCTCGGTTCATTCGCCCTCCCAACTGGCCGACGGCAAGACCGAAACGCTGCGCGCCGCGTTGCGCGACGAACTGACCGCGGCGCTTGCCGATGAACTGCTCCGAACGTTGACCGGCCACCAGAATCTCGCAGCCACAGGCCATGCGCCCGGCGGCCCGGCTCGCAGCCGATGAAATCTCAGGGCCAAAGCCGGAGGAAGAATTGCTGGCGGCGCGAGGTGTCCCGGTCATAATGCTGCCAAGAAAACGTTGAGGCTATGAATGGAAAAATCATCGGTGGGCTGCTGATGGCAATCGCGGTCGCGGGTTGTGCCACCACCGCGCCACTTAAAGGCCACGCGGACCTGCTCGATTTCCTGGCCGACGGCAGAACCGCCCGCGAGGAAGTCGTGCTCAAGTTGGGCCAGCCTTCCGGCAAGTTCGAACGCGAAAACATCGTCACCTACCGGCTTGGCTTCGAGCCGAAGAACAAGGGCTATTACGTCGTCGAGCGCGAGGCGCAGTCCGACGGCTGGTCAACGTGGCTGCGGGCCAAGTACAGCCTTGTGCTGGTGTTCGACGACGGTGGCGTGTTGCGCAAGCACTCGCTCGTGGAGGTGAACTGAATGAGCGCGCGCAATCTTGCCGCATTGGGGCTCGCGCTGGGACTGACGGTCGGCACGTCGGGTTGTTTGATCGTTCCCACGCCGGAATATGACACGGGCAAGGCGCGCGCCAACATCAACAAGAAGACGCCGCAGCGGTTTGAGCCGGGCCAGACCACGCGGGCCGAGGTCATGACGGCATTGGGCGAACCGGACGCCGTGACCCCGGAGGAAAGCAAGCTGGCCTATCGTTCGGAGAAGGTTTGCGGGTTGTGGTTCGTGGGAGGTTACGGCTCGGCCGCCGGCGGCTCGATTACCAAGGACCGCTATTTCGTGGCCGAGTTCGATGAGCACGGCGTGTTGCGGAAAGCGGAGCGTTCGTCAACCTGGTTTGGTTCCAAATACGCCGGCAAGGTTCTGAACACTTCCACCAACGCCGCCGCCGCGGGCTTCCATAATGCCGCAATGTCAGACGAACACCCGGCGCTGACCGTGTGCGCCAGTTGGCATGCCGGCGTGGACGGTTTCAAAGGGAAGGGCCGCGAGATCTGGGTCGGCGAGACGGGCCGGCTGCTCATTTACAGCACACGCCTGGAGTTTCTGTCGGACGCGCGGTTCGCCAACACCGGGCCGGCGTTCACACTGCCATTCGACTCGCTGACGGAGGCGTGTGTGGACAAATACTTTCTGGGCCGGCGACTCGTGGTGCACACCCGTGCGGGCGAAACACATTCGTTCGATATCTACGGCCCGAAAGGAAGGGCGCAGAACCGGGCGGCGCTCGAGCAGGCGCTCGGGTTGCTCCAGGCGGGAATCGGGCGCGGCCAACCGACATCGGCCACCGGCGGCCAGTCTCAAAGCCGGCCGTAGCGAAAGACATGAAACCGATGCGCGGGAACTTCTTCCAACAGTCGAAAACCGGCCAATTCGGGAACGCCCGCCACGCGCTCGGTCCCGGCTGCGATACGGCGGACTGGAGAATCGTATGAAATACACCGACATCCAAAAGATTCAGGAGGCAGGCCTCATCACCGCCGACCAACGGCAAAAAATCATCGCGCACTTCAACCTCAAAGAGGAGAGCAATAAATTCCTCGTCATCATTTCCTTCGTGGGCGCGGTGCTGGTGGCCGCCGGCATCGTGCTGCTTGTCGCCGCGAACTGGGAGGAAATCCCGCGCGGCGTAAAAATCGCCGTCGGACTGGCGCTGATGCTCGGCGCGCGCGCCGCCTCTGGAAGAGTCGGACCCCGGCGCGCACGGAGTGACGCGCCCTACCACGGTAATCGGCTCCAGGCAAGCTCTCCCGATCGAAAGACCATTGGATTTCTCCACAGCGAAAGAGGAAAGCGGGTCCGAAGGCCGGGTGCGGGGCAATTACCGCAAGACGGGCGAGGCGCTGCACCTGCTTGGCTCGCTGCTGTTTCTCGGCAACATCGCGCTGGTCGGCCAAATCTACCACCTCGTGTCGCGTCCGCCCAATGCGTTCCTGCTCTGGTGGGCGGGCATCGCCGCGCTGCCTTGGCTGCTGCGCTCGAAAGCCCAGCATCTGCTCGCCTTGCTGGCGTTGGGAATCTGGTTCGGCTTCGAGATCAACCAAGAGGACAGCCTGGTTCGCTTGCGCAACGAATGTCAGGTGCTTGGCTACGCGCTGCTGGGCCTGGTTTACGTTGGGTTCGGTTACGTGCTGCGGCGCGGCGCGTTTGTGTCGTTCGCCAAAGTGACCGGGCGGCTCGGCCTGCTGGCGTTGCTGGCGTTCAGCTATCCGCTCACGTGGCAGGGTTTCCTGGGTGGCTATCACCCTGACGCCGGCAGCTCGCACTGGATTCTGCCCGGACTGGCGGTCGTGGCGGTGGCGCTCGTGGCCCTCGGCGCGCGAAACCTTGAACTGGACCGCCAATGGCGCTGGACCTGGACGCTGGCGCTGGCTGTTGCGGCGGGACTCTTGGTCGCGGCGTTTTATGCGCCGCACGAACGGATGTGGGGCTGGCATCAGGGGTTCACGCCGGTCAACGCGTTTGCCGCGCTGGTGTTGTTCGTTTTCTGCCTGCTGCAAATCCAGGTGGGCTTGCAGGAACGGTCGGCCTTCCTGGTGAACCTCGGCGTCGGGTTTGTCGCGTTGGACATCATCGCGACGTACCTCGGTCTGTTCGGGACGATGGCGTGGACCGGGCTGATGTTCGTCGTGTCCGGCGTGTTCCTGATTGTGTTTGGCGTTTACCTGGAAAAGAAACGGCGCGCGATGAACAAACGCATCAAAGCCGCCAAAGCGGGAACGGAGGTTCAGTCATGAAACTCAAGCTGTTCATTTTCGTGCTCGCGCTGCAAAGCGCCTGGGTGCTTTACACCGTGGCGGTGCAAGAATACGCGTGGTCCGCCGGCAAAGTCATCCTGCTGGAAACCGAGCGGGTGGACCCGCGCGATTTGCTGCGCGGAGACTACCTGATCTTGAATTACAAAATCAGCAGTGTGCCGACCAACCTCTTTTCGCCACCGGTGAAAAGGGATTTGCCGGCGGGAACCAAAGTGTATGTCGCGCTCGAACCCCACGGCGAATTTTTTGCCCTGGGCAGAGCGAGCACAAATCAGTTCGAGCCGCCGGCGAACCAGGTGCTGTTGCAAGCCCGGAGCAACTGGCGAATATGGAACGCCACGAACGTGGTTCACGTGGAGTACGGCCTGGAACGTTACTACGTGCGCGAAGGCACGGGCAACCCGCGCGGGAAGCTCACCGTGCAAGCCGTTGTGCCCGCTTCCGGCCGCGCCAGCATCAAGCAGGTTTTCCTCGACGGCAAACCCTACGCCGAGGCGATGAAAGAAGCTTCCCGGTAAAAATGACGCGCCGAAGTTCTACGCTTCTTTCCCATCGCCGATTCCGGTAATGATTTTCGCGTGACCGAACTCACCGTCATCCTTCAGCGCATTGACCAGGGTGATCCGCATGCGGCGAATGAACTCCTGCCACTGGTCTATGAGGAGCTCCGCAAGCTCGCCGCGCAGAAGCTGGCACACGAAGCTCCCGGCCAGACGTTGCAAGCCACCGCGCTCGTGCACGAAGCGTGGTTGCGGTTGGGCGGCGACGAGCAACCCGAATGGCAGAACCGCGCCCATTTCTTTGCCGCCGCGGCGGAGGCCATGCGGCGCATCCTGATTGACAATGCGCGGCGGAAACGGGCGTTGCGTCACGGCGGCGGCGCCGAGCGGGTGGACCTCGACGGCCTGGATCTCGCGGCCAGCGTGGATGACGAGCAATTGCTCGCGCTGCATGAAGCGTTGGACCGGCTGGCCGCGCACGATGCTGTCAAAGCCGAGTTGGTGAAGTTGAGGTTCTTCGCCGGACTGACGATTGAACAAGCCGCCCAGGTGATGGGCTTTTCTGAACCCACGGCCAAGCGCCATTGGGCTTACGCGCGGGCGTGGCTGTACCGGGAAATCAACCGGGCGTTGTCGTTCAATTGCCGGGGCGTGATTTACGCCGGACGTAAACAAAAGTTCCCAGTGCCACCAGCAAACCGGCAAATCCCAGGCCAACAATGAACGGCTTGCGCGCCACCAATCCAAGGTTCACGAGCAAATAGCTGCCCAGCCCGCAGCCCGCCAGCCCGCCGACCAATAATCGCCACCGCGAGCGAAACGGCGCG
The DNA here is from genome assembly GCA_025457745.1 of Verrucomicrobiota bacterium. Taxonomy (GTDB): domain Bacteria; phylum Verrucomicrobiota; class Verrucomicrobiia; order Limisphaerales; family JADLHS01; genus JALOTT01. The sequence goes on along the minus strand of JALOTT010000008.1, from coordinate 6,823 downwards.
AGGACCGCGAGCAATACCGCCGCGCTCAGGTAGAGCCACACGTCCACCCGCACGTGCGCGTCGTCGCGGTGATTCATCGCGTTGACGAACAGCGCGCTCAACACGTGCAGGATTGCCAGGACTTCGAGCAGTTTGCTCGCGCGCCGGAGATCGAGACTGGCCGATCGTTCGGTGGTTAGCATGAGCGCCAGGAACAACAACCCATTCATGACCACGGAGAGCGCGACTTGTCGTTCGTGATCGAAGTAAGGCCAGCGCGCCGCGTCCACTCCGAGCATATCGAGCGTCGGCCCGTTCATCGCGATGACATCCAGGCCGGCCACCAACGTAATCAGCGCCACCAGATGGAAAGGCGTTGTCCAGCGCACGCGACCGCTGCGTTCGAACCTGAGCGCCACGAGTTCCATGGCCATCACCGGCAAACACCACAGCGCCTGGATCTCCGGCTCTTTCTCCAGCCAGTTGAACAACAGCAGCAAACTGAGGTAACTGGTCGTGGCCAGCATGGCCGTGGTCCAGGCGAAGCCCGTCATTTTCAACCGCCACAGACCAAACATGGACACCGCCAATGCCGCGAGTGATGACGCGAGCACTTGTTGATTCGTGAAGGTTCCGGCGAAGAGTTGCTTCACGTCGGTGGGCGCCGTGGCGAACGCGCCGAATTCAGCAAGCAACGCAAGCGCGCAAGGCGCAATGGCCAGCGTCGCACCGGCCAGAAACGTGGCCGCCGCGAGCGGCTCGCGTTCACGGCGCGCGGCGCGGCCCGCGAGCAGCAAAGTCATTGTGAAGAACGCCGGCAGCAGCCAGCGCCAAGGGGGCCCGAATTCATCGCGCAGCAACCAGACCATCAGCACCGTGGCCACGACGGTCAGCCAGGTGGCGCCGGACAGAATCGTTTGCAGCGGCGTAATGCGGCGCGCGTCAATGATCCAATGGTCTTCGTCCGCCAGCAACCGGCGGTGCATCACTTCCAAGGCGTCCCGCTCCTCACGCGAAATGATGCTCTGGCTTTCCCAGGCGCGCGCCTGGTTCTCGTGTTCGCTAATCGAGCGGCGCAACAAATCGTCGTACAACTTGGGCTTGAGCCGCACCGGTTCGCCAACGAGGAAGCGGCCCAGTTCAAGCGCGATCTGTTCGGCGGTGGGCCGGTCGGCGGGATTCCAAGCGAGGCACGCAAGGCAGACGGCCTGCAAATCCTCCGGCACGCCCACGGCCACTTCGCGCAGGAACGGCGGCGCGGTGCTCGCGATGGCTTCGAGCACCTGGCTGATCGAATCGCCCGCGAACGGCGCTTTGCCCGTCAGCACCTTGAACATCAGGCTGCCAAACGAAAACACGTCCGACGCCGCGGCGAGCGGTTTGTCCAGCGCCTGCTCCGGCGAGGCGTAAAGCGGCGTGCCCTCGAACCAGCGTCCCTGCCGGCCCGCCTCTTCGAGCGACAACGCCAGGCCGAAATCCAAAATGCGCGGCCGCATGTCCGGCCCCACGATGATGTTGTCCGGCTTGAGATCGCGATGAATCAGGCCGGCAGCGTGGGCCGCGGAAAGTCCACGCGCCACTTCGCGGAGCAGCCGCGCCTTCTGCTCGAAGTTGAGCTGCACGGCGAACCGGTCAATGGGGAAGCCCTCGACAAATTCCATGACGATGGCCGGCGGATCGGTTTCATCGAGCACGGAAAAAATCGTGACCACGCCGGGGTCGCCGAGCGACGCGGTGTGGCGCGCCTCGGCGAGCACCCGCTTGCGCACCTGCGCATCGCTGCGCCGACGCAGAACTTTGATGGCGACGCGGCGATTAAGCTTCTCGTCATGCGCGGCATAGACGACGCCCAGGCCGCCATAGCCAAGTTTCCGTTCGATGTGGTAGCCTGGCAAACGCGGCAGCTCTTCCTCGTGCTCTGACGGCGGACGGCGCTCACGGTCGCGGAGTTGGCGCACATGCAAGCCAGCTTGAATGCGCTCGCGAGCCTCCGGGCGCAGGACTTCCGGAACTTGTGCGACGAAATTTTCCACCTGCTCGTCAGTCGGATTCGAGACGCCGCGCAGGAAAGCTTCCGCGTGGGCCGCCGCGTTCATGACCGCTGTGCCCAGCGCGTCAGAAGTCCGGCCCCGTTGGAGTTCAAGCTTCAGCTTGTCCGGCGTTCGGGGAGGGCACGCTGAAGCGTGAACTCCAACCTGCGCGCCCGGGACGGGCGGCGGTGGATTCAGGAATTCGCCCGCGTCGTCGTGGGCGCGGAGGAGCGACTCGACTTCGTCCCGCAGAGCGGGATCGCTGCCGCAACGCGCGGCCAGGAATCGGACGCGCGCTTCGCCACGAGGCAATCCCATTGCCTCGGCGAACACGTCTTGGACATTGGTCGTGGACTTGTCCATTAAGTACTGAAACCTGGTCCTGACTTTAACAGGCGTGACGGAGGCGGCCAGAGAAAAGCCACATTTCGCAAAGAAACTGATCTGTTTTGCCGGCGAATCTCGCTTTGTATTAGTGAAGACACACCGCCGGGATTGACCCGGTGGAAATAGACTGTGACCGACATGAAAACGCGCAACTTGATCATCCCAGTTGTCACCGCCCTGCTTTTGAGCGGCTGCATTCCGTCTGTGAATCCGTTCTACACGAAAGAGGACATCGTCTTCGACCCGCGCCTGCTTGGCGAATGGCAGACGAAGGAGCCGTCGGACGAACCGCAGTTATGGAAATTCGAGAAGGGCGACGACAAGGCCTACAAACTTACCGTCACCGAGAAGGACAGCAAGCGCGGCGAGTTCAACGCCCATCTTTTCAAGCTCAAGCAGGAATTTTTTCTCGACCTCATCCCGAGCAACTGCGAGTACGCGACGAACCAAGCCGACCTCGTGGCGTTCGCCATGTATCCCGGCCATCTGCTCGTTCGCGTATCGCAGCTTGAGCCGGGACTGAAGCTCGCGTTCTTCGATTTCGAGTGGCTGAAGAAACATCTCGAAGCGAACCCGAAAACCCTCGCGCACCAGGTCGAACAGAAAGACCGCATCCTCCTGACCGCGTCCACGCGTGACTTGAAGCGTTTCGTTCTCAAGCACATCGGCGAAGGCGAGTTGTTCCAGAAACCGGGCGAGATGGTGCGCCGGTCGAATCCGGTCACCCCGTAGAACCACGACCCGAGCCTGCACCGCGCGATTGAGAAACATCGTGAACGGGGCATGGCAACGTCAACGAAAACACTTTGAGTCCGATGAAAACAGCGAGCCTCTTGATGCTCTCGGTCGGCCTGAATGTCGCATTGGCCGCGGCGGCGGCAAAGTGGCTTCGTGCGCCTCAGCCGTCAGTGTTGTCGGTGCCGACGCAAACCGAGGCGTCGGCCAAAACTGGCGTCGCCTGCGCCGTCACGAACCTGCCACCGGGCACCACCTTCGTCACGAACCGCTTTCACTGGCGACAGCTTGAATCCACGAACTACGATGAGTTCGTCGCCAACCTCCGTCGCGTGGGGTGTCCGGAGCGGACCATTCGCGACCTTATTGTTGCCGATGTCTGGCAGACGTTCGCGGCGTTCAAGAATCGTCCGGACACCACCCCCTTCTGGGCGAACGGCCCGCGGCGCGTTGCCGCGGAACGGCAGCGCGAGGCGGAGGCGTTCCAGTTGAAGGAAGAACTTCAGGCGATGTTGCGCCGGTTGTTCGGCTACGAATGGACGCCGGAACTCGAGCGCGACATTTTTAAGGATGAGCAGGTCATCTGCCGGGTGCTGCTGGGGGAAGTTTCTGAAGATCAATTCCAGCGTGCGTACGGTTTGATCATGTCTGCGCCCGCAGCCAAGGAAGAGGTGGAATGGCGATGCCGGAACATCTTCCTGGATGAGGATTACGCCGAACTTCGCCGCTGGCGCGACGAAGCCGAGCGGCAGTTGCGCGCTATTCTCCCGCCGGCGCCGTTCGAGGAATTCTGCGCGCGGGCTGGTCTGATGGATTGGTTGTTCAAGAGCGGCGGGTTGGAGGAGCTAAAGCCCACGGCGACCGAATTGCGCCAGATTACGCTGGCCGGCGTGCAAGTCCGCCCCTTGGGCTGGAATGTGCTGGAATTGGAAGAATCCCAGACGAAGGAAGAGAAAGACGCGGACAAGGCGGCGCTCGCGCGGCGTATGCGGGAGATTCTGGGTGAAGCGCGCTTTGTGGAACTCGAACTTCTGGAGGACTGCAACTACCGCGGCATCCGGTCGTTCGCAAACGAGTCGCTGCTTCCGATCGAAACCGCGCACCTGCTCTACGAAGTTCGGAAACTGGCCGCAGAGGAAGTGCAGAACCTGCGTCAGGACAAGGCGCTCGACCCCACCGTCCGCACGCAACAGCTCGAGGCCGTGACCGCGAGCGTTTCCCGTGAGGTGAACGCGTTGCTGGGGTCCAAATTCGGGGATTACCTCCAGAAGTCCGGGCAGTGGGTGACCAATGTCAACCGGTTATGAACGCGCGCCGCTGGCTCATCCTTTCCCTCGCTCTGAACGTGGCGCTCGGCGTTGCCATCACGCGCGCGACGCTCGTACGACACACTGCCGTAACCCCCAGGCCGGCAGCGCAGCCCCTGACCAATCGCACAATCCGCGTCCGCAAGATCATTTGCGAATCCCTGCCGGCGATAGTGGAAGTGACCGCGCCGTTTCACTGGAGCGAGGTCGAGTCCCGCGACTACCGCGTTTACATGCAGAACCTACAGGCGATCGGCTGTCCAGAGCGAACGATCCGTGACCTCATCGTGGCGGACGTGGACGATCTATTCGTCGAACGCCTGCGGCAATTGCTCGCGCCGTTGCACCGCGAGTTCTGGCGCTTGATTGCCGAGATGGAGACGGACAAGGTCAAGGACGAGAGCAAACGATATGAAGAGGCGTGGCGGGCATTGAAAGAGGAACGGGCCGGTGTGTTCAAGGAACTGCTGGGTCATGTGAACCCGTTTCAAGCCGACGACGAAGAGAACCGCGCGGCGGCGGCGCGAGCGCGGACGGCCCGGCTCCTTGACTTTCTCACGCCAGAAAAGCGGGAGGGGGTCGTCGCTCTCCGCGAAGGCGTGGACGAGGCGAAGAAACAGTTGAAGAAATGTGACCACGCACTCACCAACCAGGAACGCAAAGAACGCCAGCGCCAGCAACGGGAGCTGGAGGCGGACCACGGCCGGCAACTGGCGGAACTGCTCACGCCGGAGGAACTGGCGGAGTATCGCCTACGGAACTCGCCGGGTGCGGATGTGTGCCTCCGGCAATCCCGGGTCGAGTTTTCCGAGGACGAACTCCGCATCATTGCGCGTGCCACCGCCCAACGCCAGAAGGCGGAGGCGGAGTTTCAGCAGAACACGCCGGAGGCGAACAGGCAGCGGGCGGAGGTTCGGCAGCGCGCCGCAGCGGAAATTCAAAAATCGCTCGGCGAAGCGCGTTATGCAGATTACCAGCGGGCCACGGACAACTCTTTCGAGCAGATCAGCCAAGTCATCGAGCGCTACAGCCTGCCGGAGCAGAAGGGGACAGCGGTTTACGACCGATTCCATCAGGCTGAAGCCCAGGCTCGTCGGACTCGCGAGGGCGAGTCCCGCACCGTGGAAGAACGCACGGCGTCGCTGCAGGCAATCCGCGCCGAGACGGAACGCGCGCTGGAAGCCGAACTTGGCACGGGCGCGTGGGCCACTTACCGCGAGCGGGGCGGCGACGGCTGGCTGAACCAACTGGCCACTCCGCCGGGACCATGACCGCGCAACACCAACCGTTTCCCAGATCCAAATCGGAAAACCGATTGCTCACGGACAACGTTAGGAGCAATAACGATCCCCCAACCCAGCAACAGAGAGCGGGCGGGCCAACGCTTGTGAGCCACTCAAATAATTGTGGAAACTAAGCCCGGCTTTGGGGAAGATTGACGCATGGACGACACAGTGGTTCTTACGCGCCCGACCGCAACATTGGAAGAAGTCCAACAGGGCTGGCACGAATTGAAATTGCGGATCGGACAACTCGAAGCCGAACGCGCCGCATTGGAACACGATAACAAGGTGTTGCGTTCCCTCCTGGAGCGCGTCATCGAGCATCGGCAGAAATCCCACACCGAACTCGTGCTCCTGCTTTCCAACCTGGTGAGCAAACTGCCGATCAATGACGTCGGCGTCATCGTGTCCAAACTGGTCGAACACAACGCACACGTCGGCGAAGTCTGCGCGCTGCTAGCCAAGGGCAAGGCCGATACGAGCCTGCCGCAACCGATGGTGCTGCGCGCGCTCGACCAGACGAAGCGCGACCTGTCGGCGGCCGTGAAACCGGCGGTCGCGGAACTGATCCAGTTGGACCCGCCGCTGGAAAAGGAGCTGCTCGAAGCGCTCGTCAAGGATCCGGAATCGTCCTTTTCAGCGAAGGTCGTCCGCGCGACCCGCTGTTTCGTCAAAGGCCAGTTGCCGAAGGACCGGATCGTCCGGGATTTCGGCGAACCGGCGCTGGTCTTTTTCAACGACCTGACCACCGATGCCCGGCGGAATCCGCGTCCCAAGCCGGAAGAGATCGTGCTGGCCTTCAAAAATGACTTTGCTGAGTTGCTCCAGCAAAACGCCACGCTCACGCCGGAGAAGCGGAAGGAATTGCAGGGGTTGCACCAGCGCGTCCAGCGCAGCAAGGGACAGACGGAGACGGCGCGGTCCCAGCGCATTGCTTTCGCGAAGCTGTCGTTCGTTCTCGAACTGCTGCACTACTACGAACATCAAAACACCGAGGCGCCGGAGGGCATTTTCGCACAACGCCTGCCGGCCTTGATCGAACAGTTGACCATCGCCGGGCCGCAGGAAACCCTCGATGAAAAACTGATCGTCCAGGCGGAAG
>JALOTT010000178.1 GCA_025457745.1 Verrucomicrobiota bacterium | reverse complement strand
TTCCAGGCGCATAATCGTCTATCGTTCCGCCGCCGCTTGGCGAGTAGTTCCTTTGAGATTTAGAATGCCCTGTGTGACGGCCATTCCAACGGCAGATTCCCAAATGGAACTCAACTGAAGAATAAGTGCAGGCGTGCGTTGATTCGATGACTCTTCCGAAGATATTGGCAAATAGGCTTCACTGTCAGCCGCCTCACAGAGTGCCTGCAACTGAACCAGATCGCTTCTCGCAGACTTATCGTCGGAAACTTCAGACTCCAAAGCATCGAGTAACGACTTCCAAGACGTGAGTGCGAGTATCGGGCCGATGCTAGTGTTTACAGTGCGAAAGATGCCTATAACCGTCTGTTGTTTCGTTCCAATCTTTTCGTCGCAAAGTCTTTCAGAAATTTCGCGCCACAATGTTTCTTTGCGTGCCTCTGGACCAACGACCAAAAGTATCGTCGGTTGAGCGTATGCGGCGAGTACTCGAAGATATGAAACTGGTTGGTTTTCTGTCAGACCAGCCCAAAATTTGTTTTCGACAAAAACGCGAGGCTTACCGTCATCATCACAGCCTTGCATGTCGGGACGACTATTGCCTTCGTTCTGCTGTGTGCGAAAGCGGAGTTCAGGCATCTTCGCAACTCCGCCAAGGAGTCTCATCATGCCTTTTCGAGCGGCTTCACTGGAATTGAGTATGTAGTTAAGCGCCTCGGTTGCCACGTTCTCGTTTTCTTGCGAGAGACGTTTCTGAACGATGTGACTAAATACGGTGCTCATTGAATTATTTTTCCCCATGCACCTTCCCCGCCACTTTCAGGCGCTGGCCGTTCAACCGGACTAAGGTCGGGCACAACTTCAATCGTGGCGCTGTGCGGGCAACAGTTCACACCTTTTTCCTGGCTTTGGCAACCGGCGTTTCTTCCGGCTCAATATGAAAGCCAATCCGCAGTTTCGGTGTCCCCAGTTCGAGTGGCGCGGTGGTGGGTCAAGAATTTCCCCGTCCAGCCAAAGTTGCGCGCCGGAAACCTGCGCCGCCAGCGCCGTCGGCGCGGCATCTATGTAGCTCGGCTCTCCCACAAACCCAAAGCTCCGTAGGAGCGGCATATTTGTGGGGTGCAGGTAGGATTCGATGTCGCTCCTACGGAGCTTGGAGATTCTTATGCTGGTGTTTCGGAGCGCGAGTTGTCCCAACTCGCAGCGTGCCGGTCAAATCCACGTGCTGCGGATTGGAGACAATCCGCGCTCCGAGCGAAATAGAGACACAACCTGAAGATTGTGTCCGCAGCCCGTCCCAACTATACTCTCGTGGTGAAACCGCTGGGCGACTGCAAACTTTATGCCTTCGTTGACACGTCCTATCTGCATGGACGCCAGCCCAAGGTCGTTGCGCAGCAGCTTTGCGACGGCGGGGCGGACTTGATTCAGTTGCGGGCCAAGACTTCGCCGCACGACGAAATCCAGCGCATGGCCGAAGCGATCCTGCTCGTCACGCGCCGGGCGAAAGTCGGCCTGGTCATCAACGACCACCTCGATCTGGCGCAGGAGGTCGGGGCGGAATTTTGTCACCTGGGGCAGGAGGATTTTTTTGATGCCGGCCATCTGCACGTCTGCCAACTGCCCACGCCACCACGCAAGGGCGAAACCTTGCGCATCGGGCTGAGCACGCACACTCCCGCGCAGGCCGAACGCGCGCTGGCCGCCGCCCCGGATTACATCGCCATCGGGCCGGTTTTTGCCACGCCGACGAAGCCGACCGCGAAACCGGTCACACTCAAATACGTGCGCTGGGCGGCGAAGCGCGTGAAAATCCCGTGGTTCGCGATTGGCGGAATCAATCTCAAGAACCTCGACGCCGTGCTGGCCGCGGGGGCGAAGCGGATTTGCGTGGTGTCCGCCATCCTGAACGCGGACAACGTGACGAAAACCTGCGCGGAATTCCGACGCAGGCTTCCGTAGCCGCCGACGTAAGGAGGCGGACGTCTATGAGCGCATCATTCCGCCTCCTCACGTCGGCGGCTACGTCGCGAGCTTGCCTCCGCAGCTTGTTTTGCTATTTTGCGCCCCGATTTGAAACCAGATATTTGCAATTAAAAATCACATGAGCGTATTGATTGTCGGTTCGACGGCGTTGGATTCCATCAAAACTCCCAAAACGGAAAACCCGCGCTTGCTGGGTGGCTCGGCGAGTCACGCGGCGGTGGCGGCGAGTTTCTTTTCGCCGGTGAAACTCATCGGCGTGGTGGGCGACGATTTTCCCAAGAAATACATCCAGCTTTATCGCCGGCACAAAATTGACCTCGCCGGCCTGCAAATCCTTCCGGGCAAAACCTTTCACTGGTCGGGCGAATACGAGTTGAACATGAACCATCGCCGCACGTTGCTGACGGAACTCGGCGTGTTCGAGACGTTCACGCCCCACCTGCCGGCCTCGCACAAGGCCGCGCCGTTCGTGCTGCTGGCCAACATCGCGCCGTCGCTCCAGCATCACGTGCTCGACCAGATGGGCCGCGCGAAATTCGTCGTGGCCGACACGATGGACCTGTGGCTTAACATCGCGCTGGCGGATTTGGTGAAGCTGCTCAAGCGCATTGACGGCTTCGTGCTCAACGACAGCGAAGCGCATCAGTTGACGAAGGAAGACAACGTGTTCGCCGCGCTCCGCAAAATCCACAAGCTCGGGCCGAAATACGTCATCATCAAAAAAGGCTCGCATGGCTCCATCCTGTCCAGCCCGCGCGGTTTCTTCATCTGTCCGGCGTATCCATTGCACACGGTGGTGGACCCGACCGGCGCGGGCGATTCGTTCGTGGGCGGAATGATGGGCTATCTGGCCGGCGCCAAGGGTTCGGTGGACGACAACATCCGCCGCGCGATGATTCATGGCAGCGTGGTGGCGTCGTTCTGCTGCGAAGGCTTCGGGCTGAACCGCACCACGAAAGTGAAACGCGCCGACATTGACCGCCGCGTCCGGGAATTGGAGAAGCTGACGAAGTTTTAGGCGTACGGATTGCCACGACGAAGCGCAAGACTTGGGAGCGCCGATCGGGTCGGTCTGTGACCAGCTTTGGATACGTCGAGTGCAAAAGAGCCGGCTGCAAGCCGGCGCTCCGGTTCATGGGAAGGGAGAATTGCGCGGCTACTTGCGAGATTCGCTTTTGAATTTTGGTTCTTGCCGACGCGTTGGCCCTGACGTTCAATGCTGACATGAATACAGAAAAGGTTTCTCTTCCTCTCGTTTTCGATGACGCCCACGACCAAACCATCGCTCGCGGCCTCGACCGCCGGACATTTCTTCAGCGCTCGCTGGTTGCGGCCGGCGGATGTGCCTGCTGCCTGCACGCGGGCAATCTGTTTGCCAGGCAGTTACCACCGCCCATCACCACCCTGATCAGTCCGGGTTGCCGGCGCTCAAAAGTGAAGGTCGCGAAGCTCTACCTCGGCGTGTCCAAGGCGCACTGGCCCACGCCCAACATGGACCTCGAAGGCGAGATGCAGCGTTACGAAGCCGCCTTCGGCCAGATGAAGAAGGATTTCGCCGACGTGGACTTCTTCGTGAACCAGGTCGTCAGCAAGAAGGAAGACCTCGCCAGCATCAAAGAGAAACTTCAGGAAGCGGACGGCATCTTACTAATTCACCTCTCGATGGGCGTCGGCGGCGTGATCCGCGAGATTCTCACGGTCAAGCGGCCCACCGTTTTATTCGCCGCGCCGTATTCAGGACACGAGTGGTCGGGATTCGGCGCCATGCGCAATGAGCCGGGCGGCGAGAACCTGGAGTGCCTGCTGACGGGCGACCTCCAACAATTGGCGGTGGCCGTGCGGCCATTCCGCGCCGTTCATCATTTGCGCGAGGCCAGAATTCTCAACGTCACCGCGCGTACGATGCCGGCTGCCTATTTGCAGTCCGTCGCCGAAAAATTCGGCACGCAAGTCAAGGTCATTGACCTGCCACGCATGCTGGCGGCGTATGAGGCCATTGACCCGAAGACCGCCGAGGCAGAAACGCGGCAGTGGATCAAGAGCGCCGCGAAAGTGGTGGAGCCTCCGCGCAGCGAAATCGTGAATTCCTGCCGCCTGGGGCTGGCGTTCGAGAAATTGATGGCCGACGAGGACGCCACCTGCATCACGGTGGATTGTTATGGTTCGATGTATCGCAAACTGCCGGCGTTTCCGTGCGTGGGCTTTGTGCGCTTAAACGACATGGGCCTGGCGGGCATCTGCGAGTCGGACCTGACAAGCGCAATGACCTTCCTGCTGCTGCAAGGACTGTCCGGGCGGCCCGGCTTCATCAGCGATCCCACGGTGGACGAGTCGAAGCAGGCCATCATCCTGGCGCACTGTCTCGGTTCGCGGCGCATGGATGGTCCGGACGGCAAGCTGCAACCCTACAAGCTGCGCACGATCATGGAGCGCCAGGAAGGTTGCGTGCCGCAGGTGCGGATGCGGGTTGGCCAGAAAGTCACTCAAGCCTGGCTCGTGGGAACTGACAAGTTGCAATTCTTCACCGGGGAAATCATCGAATCACCTGACACCGAGCGCGGTTGCCGCACAAAGATGACGGTGAAGGTGGACGGGGACATCGAGAAGCTGTGGCAAAACTGGTCGCACGGACTACACCGCGTCACGTGCTACGGCGATGTCACGCCCGACCTGAAGCGATTCTGCCGGTTCAAAGGGATTCAGCTTGTGAACGAAGCCTGAGACCGCAGGAAATCTGCTCATGGCATCCGGCAACAGCCCGCCGACTCAGCGGCGGGGCAATTCCAAAATCACCACGATCATCTTCGATGCCGATGGCGTCGTCGTTGATTCGGAAAAGATTTGGGACGAGGCGCAGACGGAATTTTCGCGGCGGCATGGCATCCCTTACGAACGGGCGAAGCTCAAGCCGCTGCTGGCCGGAAGATCCCAAGCCGAAGCCATCGAGATTCTGAAAGTGGAATACGGCCTTTCCGGAGACGCCCAATCGCTGGCGGGTGAACGAATGGCGCTAGTGAAACGCGGATTTGAGGAGGGCGTGGAATTCATGTCCGGGTTTCGCGAGTTTTTCCAACGCATCCGGTCAGATTATCAGACCTGCATTGCCACCTCGATGCCGGAGGAATTGCTGGCGATCATTGATGGCCGGCTGGGACTGTCGAAACTTTTTGGCGGACAAATCTATTCGCTGATCGCCGTGGGTTACCGTTCCAAACCCAACCCGGACATTTTCCTCCATGCCGCGAAGCAGTTGGGCGCCGAACCGGCGAACTGTCTCGTGATCGAGGACGCACCGCACGGAGTGGAAGCGGCCCGCAGAGCCGGAATGAAATGTGTCGGCCTCACCACGACTTTTGATCGGCAGACATTGAGTCGCGCGGACTGCGTGGTGGATTCGTTTGCGGAGATTGATCTGGCAGGATTTTAACCGCCACGTCGTAACGGAACCGCTTTCCATAAAAACGCTCGACACGGTTCTGAAATGGGCGTATCCCTCCAGCAGTCAGAAACGTGAACCATCCGAACGAAAGCGAGAATCAATTGATCGAAGTTAAACTTAGAAAAAATGAACCGGTGGAAAAGGGATTGCGCCGGTTGAAAAAACAGATGTTGCGCGAGAATATTTTCGTGCAATTAAGGCAGCGGCGTTATTACGTGAAGCCGAGCGTGAGTCTCCGCATGAAAACGAAAGCGGCGAGATTCGAAGCCATGTTGAAGCAACGGCATGCGGATGACTGACCGCAGCCTTTAAGTTCCTTTCCCGCCACCTCACGGTCCGGCCCTCCGCCGAACAACTCCAGCGCTTCGTCGAAACCGACCGCGCCCGCGTCGAAGCGGCGATGGCACAAAACGCCCGCGCCCGGGCGAAACCGGTGTCGGCAAAACGCAAACGGAAGAAAGCCAAATCCTCCCGCCAGCGCTGACCTGCTTGCCGACCATCAACTATCAACTCTCAACCATTAACTAATTCATCCGCTTCTTCAGCCTTGCCTGAAACCCTTTGCGGATTACGATGCCGGCCAATCTGCGTGGGCTTACAACCACTATGCCCGGACTTAACAAGAAAGAACTGAGCGAGCGCGACATCTGCACCAAGTTCATCACCCCGGCCCTCACCGCCGGGAACAAGTGGGACTTGATGAACCAGATTCGTGAGGAAGTTTCTTTCACCAAAGGTCGGGTCATTGTTCGCGGCCAACTCTCAACGCGCGGCGAAGCCAAACGCGCTGATTACGTCCTTTCCTACAAACCGGGCATCCGCCTCGCCGTCGGCGAGGCCAAGGACAACAACCACTCTGTTGGGTCTGGCATGCAGCAGGGCCTGGAGTACGGCGAAATCCTCGACGCCCCGTATGTGTTCAGTTCCAACGGTGACGGCTTCCTTTTCCACGACCGCACCGGGCAGTCTCAACCGGTCGAACGCGAAATTGGTCTCGATGAATTCCCCTCCGCCGAAGAACTCTGGCAGGGCTACTGTGCGTGGAAAGGGTTGACCCCGAAACAGACGGCGGTCGTCGCGCAGGATTATTGTTTGCAAGGCCCGGACAAAGAACCGCGCTACTATCAAGAGATCGCCATCAACCGCACCATCGAAGCCATCGCGAAGGGGGACAACCGCGTGCTGCTCACGATGGCCACCGGCACCGGCAAGACCTTTGTCGCGTTCCAAATCATCTGGCGGCTGTGGAAAGCCGGCGTAAAGAAGCGCATTCTATTCCTCGCCGACCGCAACATCCTCGTGGATCAGACCCGCGTGAACGATTTCAAACCCTTCGGCGGCAAGATGACCAAGATCGAAGGACGCAAGATTGACAAGTCCTACGAAATCTACATGGCGCTCTATCAAGGCGTCTCCGGCACCGACGAAGCCGCCAACGCTTACAAGGAATTCTCGCCGGACTTCTTCGACCTCGTCATCGTGGACGAGTGCCACCGGGGCAGCGCGGATGAAGACTCGAACTGGCGCAAGATTCTCGAATACTTCAAGAGCGCCACGCAGATCGGACTCACCGCCACTCCCAAGGAAACCAAAGACATCTCCAACATTGATTACTTCGGCGATCCGATTTTCACCTACTCGCTCAAACAAGGCATCGCCGATGGCTTCCTTGCGCCTTACAAAGTCATCCGCATTGACCTCGACAAAGATATTGATGGCTGGCGTCCGAAGCCGGGACAGCGCGACAAATACGGCCAGCTCATTGACGACCGGATTTACAACCAGCTCGACATGGATCGCAATCTCGTGCTGGACAAACGCACGCAACTGGTTGCCTGGAAGATCACCGAATACCTGAAACGCATCGGTCACTATTCCAAGACCATTGTGTTCTGCGAGGACATTGACCACGCCGAGCGCATGCGGCAGGCGCTCATCCTGTGGAATGGCGATGAAGTGGTGAAGAATCACAAATACATCATGCGCATCACTGGCGATGACAACGTGGGCAAGGCGCAGTTGGACAACTTCATTTTGCCGGAAAGCACGTACCCGGTCATCGCCACCACTTCCCGGCTGATGAACACCGGTGTGGATGCGCGCACCTGCAAGTTGATCGTGCTCGACCAGAACATCCAGTCCATGACCACGTTCAAGCAGATCATCGGACGTGGCACTC
>JALOTT010000177.1 GCA_025457745.1 Verrucomicrobiota bacterium | reverse complement strand
ACACGACGACTCAAGGCAAAATCACGCGCGTCCGCGCGTCGCGCCGTGAACGCGGTCAGCAACTCGTCCACGAAATCTTCTTCACGCCCAAACCCAGTCAACAGGGTGAGATCAACATCTTGTGTCAACCGCGGTTCTCCCCAGCGCTGGACGGCCACGCCGCCGATGAAGCAAAAGCGCCAGCGGCGGTGCTCACACCAGGTTTGGACTTCTCCGGCAGCCTCCAACACGCGCGGCAAATGAATCATTGCTGGTGCCCCCGCTGAAAGATGGCTTGCTGCTCAACCAGTCCCGACCAATCCGGACGCTCCCGCCATGCTTCCGCCGCCCCTAGCGACTGGATGATTTGCCAGGCGCGCTCCTCGGTCATTGCGGCAAGTTCCTGGGCGCGGGCCGATTCTACGGCTTCCCAACGGGCGCGGTATTCCACTTGGAACGTCTCCTTCAATTCGAGTGGGTCGGAATTCACAAGCCAAGGATAGCCCGGCGCCAAGGCGTTGTCAGCACCGGTTTCCAAACCGGTTTCCACGGCTTGTTGCCCGCAAAAGGGAGTTTGAGACCAATGATTCTCTCCGTTCCAGCCTAAGCCGGGGCGAAGACAAAATTCGGCTTACAGCCCTTCCAAAACCACTTCCCGCTTGACGGTCGCAAAACCGTTCTGCGTGGGATTTAGTTCTTGCGGTTTTTGAGCAGATACCGCGCAACCGACCACAGCCCGGAAAATCTGCAGGTCGGATCAACGTATTTCTCGATGACGTAAAACGCGAAATAGTAGAACCGGCAGAAGTACCAGACGGCCAATGCCAGCAGTAACGCGACCTTCCAAGTCGGGTGTTCCAGCACCAATAACGTCGCCGCGAGAATGCCGACGAGCAGAAACAAGATTCCCTTGGCCTTGATGCAGGTTGGATTCGTGATGTCTCTCATGGCAGCAAGCGCGCTACGGCGTCTGCGGCGCGCGTGGTGGCGTCCCGACCGCCAAGCGAGGCGACAATCTTCGCCAGCTTCGCCTTCACGGTCTCGCGCCGGGTTGGATCGTTCAACAAATCAAGCGCGGCGCGGGCAATCTTTTCCGGCGTGGCGGCGTGTTGGATGAATTCGGGAAACAGTTCCTCGACCGCCAGCAGGTTCGGCATGGCGAGATGCCGCACTCTGACGATCTGCTTGGCGATGAAATAGGTTGGCCACGAAGTCCTGTAAAACACCAACGCCGGGACGCCGAATATCGCGCACTCCATCGTGATCGTGCCGGACTTCGTGATAGCGAGATCGGCCTCGGTCAACGCCGAGGCAAGCCCGCCAACCTGTATTTCCAAACCCGTCGGCACGCTGAACGACCTGGCGGATTGAGCGAGGGCGTCGTTCGGCAGGACGATTTTACCGCGCAAGGTGGGCAACTCTCGTCGTAGCAACTCAAACGCGCCCGTCACCACCGGCCAATGCCGTCGCACCTCATCCTCGCGGCTGCCGGGCAGCAGTAAAATTTCGGAAGGACGAGTTACACGAGTGCCCATTGGCTCTGAGTTAGGGACTCGTGTAACTCGTTCCTCCGGGGTGTAACGTCCGATCATGGGATGGCCGACGAACTCCACGCGCAACTTGGGCACGCGTTTGCCATACCACTCTTTCTCGAACGGGAAAATACTCAGGAGCAAATCGTGATTTTCCGCCAACGTGCGGGCTCGACCCGGACGCGAGGCCCAGACCTGCGGCGAAACGAATTGCACCAGCTTGGGATTCCACGGCACAAATTCCTTCCGATGTTTGCGGACGTAATTCTTAATCGCCTTGCCGAAGCGCAAATTGAACCCGCCATAATCCACGCCGATGATCACGTCCGGCTGGCGTTCGATGGCGAGCTTCAGCAGTTGTTTGAAGATGCGGCGGAATTGAGAATACTTTTTGAACACCTCGGCGATGCCGATGACCGAGTGTTGCGTCAGGTCGAACGCGAGTTCGACGCCCGCCGCTTTCATGTGCGGCCCGCCCGCGCCAAAGAATCGGGGTGCGAGCGCGGTGCGTAGCGGTTGCACATCGGCCGTTGAATCCAGCGAGCTGGCAAGCATCTTCTCCCGCAGCGCGCCAACGAGTTCCGCCGCGAGTAGATCGCCGCTCGTCTCACCCGCGATGAGCATGAAGGATTTCGGTTTAATCAGCTTTGTCTCCCGCAGTCAGTTGATCGTAAAGCTCGCGGCTCAATCGGAAGCGATGTTCGCTCATCAACCGATCGAGCAACGGTCTGATTTTCTTCAACTGCCCCGTTTGCCGCGCGGCGGCGAGAATGCCCACCGTACCGATGATGGTCAGCCCCAGACGCCGCGCCTCCAACCGCCCATCGGTTTCATCCAGCAGCACGATGGCAGGTTTAAGCTCGCACGCCAAAGCGATCGCCTCTGCTTCACCTGGGTCCAAATCGGCAAATAATTTCTCCAACGTCCGGCACGGCTTCGGTTCTTGAACGACCAGCCAGCCGGAATGTTGTGCCGCATCCGCTGCCGCCATGCAGGATAAATTGGGAGCCGCATGAAGTTCACGCCAGACGGCGGGCGGGACGAAAACCTTTCCGAATTGAACGCGCAGCAGTTCCGCCTGACCGACGGCAGCAAGATAGTTTATGACCGAAGTATCACTGACAACTGCGGGCATAAGCCAGGTCTTCTTCCAATTCCTTTTGCCCGTAGTGCATCGGGATGCCGCGTTTCGCCAGCACGTCGTTCAAGTCCAGCCGGCTCATTCCGGCCAGTTCCGCCGCCTTGCCCAGCCCCAGCGCGTTTTGCGCGTAGAGCGATACCGCCAATTCCAGCTTCAGCCGCCGCTCCGCTTCGGCGGGGGAGACGTGCAGCGCCTCGTGGATGTTGTTTGGAATGTCGAGCGTGATGCTCATGGCCAATTTTTACACCCGTTCCGCCGACAAGTAAAGCCGCTCGCCTCGCCAGCGATAAGCATGAAGGGTTTGGCTTTCACTTGCTTTGCTGCACCTGCCGCGTGATTTCAAACGCCAGATCCAGCGCGCGCTTCGCCGATTCGCCGCTGACCATCGGGGTTTGCCTCTCGCGGACGCACTCGACGAAGTGCTGCAGCTCCAGTTTCAATGGCTCCTCCTTCGCAATGGGTACCGGCTCGCGCACGATGCGTTTGCCGGCGAATTCGCTGACGATGGTCGAGTCCTTGCCCACGCCGAGTTTCGCGGCCAAAACTTTCTTCAGGATGGAACTTTCTTCCTCGCCGTCGCGGGCGATGCGGTAGATGAATCCCTCCTGCGCGCGGTAATCGAGCGAGATGTAGCTGGGAGACGCGCCACCGCTGAACACGCGGATTTTGCGCATTCGGTCGGGGCTGACCCGGCTGGCAGTGAGATTGGCAACGCAGCCATTGGCGAAACGCAGCCGCGCGTTGGCGATGTCTTCGGACTTGCTCAAGACCGGAATGCCCACGGCATCCACGCTCACCACCGGCGATTTCACGAAAGCCAGCACCACGTCGAGGTCGTGAATCATCAGGTCGAGCACCACGCCGATGTCCGTGCTGCGCGCGGGATATGGCGAAAGCCGGTGCGCTTCGATGAAGCGCGGTTCGGGTGCGGCAGTTTCCAGATATTTGAAAACCGGATTGAACCGCTCGACGTGGCCGACTTGCAGGACGCAATTATTTTTTTGCGCCAGTTGCACAAGCTCCGCTGCCTGCGCGGTGTTGTCGGTCATTGGCTTTTCAACGAGCACGTGCTTGCCCTGCTGCAATAATGATTTTGCCAGGTCAAAATGCGTGTGGGTTGGAGTGGCGATGTTGACGGCATCGCAAGCACTGGCGAGTTCAGTGACGGAATTGAAAGCGCGTGCGCCGTGCTTCGCGGCGATTTTTCGAGCCGTCTCAACCGAGGAGTCGTGAACGCCGGCCAGTTCGACGTGTCCTGACGCCGCGAGTTCGGCGTAGATGCGCACGTGTTCCTTGCCGAGCGAGCCGGTGCCAAGGACGGCGACCTTTAACTTCGATGCCATGCGCCCAGTCTGCCATTGAGGAATGACGGCTGACAACTGGCAAACTTTCAACTTTCAACTTTCAGCCGGCAACGCCTAAGATTCGTCTGTGCCCATGCTCGGCTACATATTCACCGCAGTGGCGGCCTATTTGTTGGGGTCCATTCCGACGGGCTATCTCGTCGTGGCCAAAGCCAGAGGTCTGGACATCCGCACGGCCGGCAGTGGCAACATTGGCGCGACGAATGTGTTTCGGATTTTGGGGAAACCCGCTGGAATCTGCGTATTGTTGTTGGACGCCTTGAAAGGCTTCGGCGCGGTGGCGTTGATTCTGAATTATTACCATGACCTGAACGAATTCCTGCCTCGAATGTTCCCGGTTGAGGCAATCGCGTTCCCGGAGGTTCGGCTTGGTTATGCAATCCTGGCCGGCGCATGCGCAGTGGTTGGGCACAATTACACCTGCTGGATCGGCTTCAAAGGCGGCAAAGGCATCGCCACTTCGGCCGGGGTTTATTTTGCGCTGGCACCGCTCGCCGCGAGCATTGCGTTGGGCGTTTGGATTCTTCTCTTTGTGGTCAGCCGCTATGTATCCATTGCTTCCATTGCGGCGGCGGTTGCCCTGCCCACAGCGGTCTGGTTCACAACGAACAGCCTATGCCTCGGCGTGTTCACCACAGCTCTGGGCGCGCTGGCGGTTTACAAGCATAAGGCCAACATCCAACGGCTCCTGGCCGGCACAGAAAACCGCGTTCATTTCAAGAAGGAGAAGATCGCCACATGAGAATCACCGTTCTGGGCGCAGGCGCGTGGGGAACATCCCTCGCCAGAATGCTCGCCGCGCGCAACCACCATGTCACGCTTTGGGATTTCTTCCCGGAAACCATCGAAGCCATCCGCAAGACCGGTCGCAATGAGCGTTACCTGCCAGGCATCGAATTGCCCGCCGGCTTGCAAGCCGAACTGGACGCGACCAAAGCCGTGGCGGACGCGGAACTCGTCGTGGTGGCAAGCGTGTCCAAGGCTTTTCGCAGCGTGACGGCAGTGCTGGGCGGATATGGCGGCATCGTCGTGAGCGTGACCAAGGGAATCGAGTTCGAAACCGGTGACACGATGACGGACATTCTGAATGAAACGTCGCCGCGCGCGCGCGTCGTGGCCATGTCCGGTCCGACGCTGGCAATGGAAGTTGCGCGGGGCGTGCCCACAGCCATCGTTGCCGCCAGTGAAGACGCGGAAGCGGCGCAGACCGTGCAGGTGCTTTTTCACAGCCCGGCGTTCCGGGTTTACACCAGCAGCGACGTGCATGGCGTCGAACTCGGCGGCGCGCTCAAGAACGTCATCGCCATTGGCGCGGGCGTTTGCGACGGGCTGCGATTTGGCGACAACTCGAAGGCGGCGCTGCTGACGCGCTCGGTTTCGGAGATGCGGCGGTTGGGCGTGGCGTGCGGCGCGCAGGCTGAGACGTTCACAGGCTTGAGCGGGTTGGGCGATTTGATGGTGACGTGTTTCTCCAAACTCAGCCGCAACCGCGGATTCGGCGAGCGATTGGGTCGCGGGGAGAAAGCGGAAGCCATCGTGGCCAGCATGGTGGCCGTGGCCGAGGGCTATCCCACCGCGCGCTCGGCTCGTGAACTGGCCCGCAAACGCAAGGTCGTCACGCCGGTCATTGATGAAGTGTATGCCATGCTCTACGAAGGCAAGGACGTGCGCCAAGCGGTGCAGGATTTAACGGCGCGGGAATCGAAGGCGGAGGATTGAGCGAAACTTTCAGTTGCGGAATGCAGAACGAAAACAACTTCCGCCTATCCTCACCTTGAACGCATCCGGGCGCTGCTGGCCGCCGCCCTACGACGAAGCCCGGTATGAAGCGGCCTTGCGGCAAGCGGGCAGTCCGGTGGTGGCCCTGTTCGACCGCGTGGAACTCGGCAAAAGCCCGTGGAAAACCCCGGCAAAAAAAACCAACAAACCCGTTGACGGATTACCTCAGAGGTGAGCTCAGGCACGCGGGACCGGTGACATCCACCGACCAGCGACTTCTCGACAAACCCAAGGCGCCATCCCGCGTTGCCCGCAGCGATTTGACCATGTTGTTCTCATACAAATCTCAATCGCTACTCTTCCGCTGACCGGCAATCGCATCGAAGAGTGAAAAAGCAGCTCCGACAGCGAGTATCCAAGCTACGACCGGCATGCATGACGTCGCAAACAACCAAGTTGCAGCTCCACTGAAGGTAATCGTGAAGACTACCTGGGTCACCCGAAACCGTTCCGCGCTCATTTTCGGTGCTGGCTGCTGATTGATGACCTGCTCTCTAGAAATTGGCTCACCGCTCTGATCGTCGTAAACAATCCACCCCAGTCGTTCAGCAATGGAGAACGCCAAGGCGAAATAGTCGAGATCGGCCGAACGGCCCAGCATCCGATACGCAATGTGCATTCTAATACAGTTGATCTCTGGATAATCTCTCCCCCGCTTCCTCGATATTATCGCCCTCGTCGTTGACCACCTCCAAATCAATCTCCATGTGTCTAACTCGACTCGACTCAAAAACGAAGCCTCGGTTTCCGTTTGGCTTCACTCCGCCAAGAGTCCTCAGAAAAGCTGACAGACCAGCAAATGATGTCGAAGTGGAGAACTTCTCGTCCTTTGCGATGGTTAGGTCGTAACTCATGATGTCAACGACCCAAGCTCAACGACCCGGCCTGCGGGACGCGTGGATTGCAACCGGAGCGCGATGGCCGGGTTCGCTGCAGCGCGTTAGGCCGCACGGTCTTGCTGTCCTTCCAATTCCACCACTTGAGGCGTTCAGGGTCGGGACGCGGCTCGGATGCAAAATAAACAGCACATCGGAAAACGTAGAGCACGCATCTGTCAATGTGCGCGCCTCGCAACGTGCAAAGTCGCTCATAAAGCCGCTCCGGGCTACGGCGACGTAAATCCGTCACGCGGCGAATGCCCAAGGCAGCCAAATCCTGCGCCAAACTCGGCCCAACGCCCGGGATGCGCCGAAGGTCATGCAAGTCAGCAACGCTCATGGTAGTGGAGTGCAAAGCTCGACCAGGTGGCCGTCCGGGTCGCGGACATAAGCAACTGTCTGTCCCCACGGCTTTGTCTTGGGTGCAGCAGCCGAAACTGCGCCCGCGCGTGTAGCACGCTCGTATGCGCTCTGAACGTCAGGTGTAGCAAATGCCACCTCGGATGCTGCTGGGGGTCGAGATGGGTCGGCTGACTGGAAACCGCCTGCGAGATTGGATTGTGCGACAGCCTCGGCAGCAAATGCCAATGTCGTGCTACCCGTTTCCAACTCGCCATACATTCCGCTCTCGTGAAGGAAGCGGCGCTCGAGGCCAAACGCTGACTCGTAGAAGGCGAGCGAGCGCCCGACATCGCGGACGTAAAGAATAGTGTATGCGAATTTCATAAGCGTGATGCACCCCAACGATGGAACTCAGCCACGCCGGGCCGATGACGTGAACCGCGAAAGCGGAACTGCCAGAGCCACCGGCGTTGGCTGCAGTGATCTGTTGAACGAAGCCGCTGCGCGGCGGCGGAAAGGATGGGTGTCGCGGTGCGAGCAAAACCGGACAGTTGTAGTTAGCAAAACCGGACACCTGTAGTTTTC
>JALOTT010000176.1 GCA_025457745.1 Verrucomicrobiota bacterium | reverse complement strand
GGTTGAGTTTTTCAGCGTTTTAGAATTTTAGGATGTTTTTGTGTTTAAGCTTTTCCCCAACGATTCCTGTCAAATGTTTTTTGAACTTTTTTTTGTCGTCTGCTGACATCTGCTGTCGTCTCCGTTCATCTCCTGACATCTGCTTTCGCACCGTCCCCGGCCCTTCGCTCTTCGCCCCTAAAAACCTGTGCTATAACTGCCCCCGACCGCTCCGCGTGTCACCGTCCGATGTCGGGCGGCGCGGAACGGAGTAAACGACCCTCACCGCCTCGACCGGGGCGGGGGGACTGAGGGGTGAGATGTCGCTGTCAAACGGACTGGCGACCTCTCAACTCGCAACCAACAGCCGTCATCTCATATTATGACCGATCAGGAAACCATCGCCCGCTTCATCTTCCTGCGTGCGCAGGGCTGGAGCTTCAACCGCATCGCCGTCGAGATCAATGTCTCCAAACCCACGCTCATCAAGTGGAGCCGACAGCATCAATTCGACATCGCCAACCTCCGCGCCACCGAAACCGAGGGACTCGCCGAACGCGTCTTCCGTCAGCGCCACGAACGCTGGGAGGTCCTCGCCCGCCAGCTCAAACGGCTGGAGGAGGAGATTGAAAAGCGCGACCTCGAGGAAATTCCCGCTTCGCGCCTCCACGCCATCGCCGCCGCGCTCCGCGCCGAAATCAACCGCGAGACCGGCCATGTGCATTTCGCGGAAAGCAACAAAACCGTTCCCCTCGAGGAATTCATAAATGGCCTCCATGAATGGGAGGTGTGAACCATGAAAATCGCGGTCGCCGGTCAAATCCGGTCAAAATCGGTAAACCAGGTTTCTGGTGGAGTGAGAGACGGCGCGAGCCGTCGCGGCAGGTGCGCGCCGTGTTGGGACGAGCGGCGGTCAGCCACCGTCGCGCCGCAGCAGGCGCTTTGGCGCGCCGCGAAGGCAGGAGGACTGCCCGCCCACCCGAATTTGTTCCGGTTATCATCGGGAATTGGAATTCGTCATCATTTCATTTGTCGGGCAGATCACATCCGCAAATGTCCGCTCCAGCTTCCATGCTCGGTCTCCCGTCTTCATCCAACGAACCGTAGCCCCGTCTCGTCAGAGCGGGGACCAAACCAGTCGCAGCCCTGTTCGTGCGTCTGTTTTTCGAACCCTCTTTCCATGAACCTGTCTATTCAAACCCTCTCTCCCTGCGAGGAACGAGTGGGAAGAGAGCCGGATAGAGGGGCAGCCCAAACCAAGCCGCCTCCTCTCCCCCTGGCCCTGCCTAGGAACCAGCGCCGGGTAGGGCGCGTCCGTGCCGCGCCGCAGTTTGCCTCCAACGATCCGGACGGCGCGCACGGAGTGACGCGCCCTACCTTGCGGTTCATGAGGAGAGGGAGTTCACTTCGGTGGGGGTGTCAAGTTATGCCGTGTACAAGCTGCCGCCCTTGGCCGTTGGCCGGACTTTTCGGCGAACGACCCGTCGCTGACTTGAATTGTATTCCCACGCATACAGCGCGGTCGCCGGGCCTGGATCGCCTCCCCGGCATCGAGAGCGGAACGGCGTTAATGACCCAGAACTTTTATTATCAGCGGCAGCACGCGCCGACTGTTTTTGCCCCAACTCCGCAGCATGGCGACCCGCCCATCCGCCCGGGACCGGTCATCGGCCGGCAAATACTTCACCATCGCCCCGATGCGCTCCAGCCGTGCCTGTCCGCGTTCCAGGTAAGGCACGATTTCTTCCCGCAGATAGCGCGTCGTGAGCTTGCGCAACTCCGCCACCGCTTCGTAATGCGTGCGCCGGTCGCCCGCCACCTGAACGCTCCGCACGGCGCCGATGCCGCCGAGGAATTTAAGCCCCTGGCTGGCGGAACCTTTGCTGATCTGCAACCGTTCCATCAAATCGTCCATGGCCAGCGGCTGCGCGGAGATGAAGAGCAGGCCGTAGATTTCAGCCTGCGACCGGGGTTGGCCGAGCACGCGGAACAACTCCACGAACAGAT
The DNA here is from genome assembly GCA_025457745.1 of Verrucomicrobiota bacterium. GTDB lineage: Bacteria > Verrucomicrobiota > Verrucomicrobiia > Limisphaerales > JADLHS01 > JALOTT01. Next base: position 5,626 of record JALOTT010000176.1, on the reverse strand, counting down.
CAATGACCTCTGTTTCCAAGGTGGACAGGGATTTCGCCGGCGCGAAATCCACAAAGTCCACCGATTCTTTTCGCTCAATCGCCGCCAACATGCCAGGCACGGTAGCAGGAAGTCTGGTTTGTTCAAGCAAAAATGAACAAAAGCCAATGTTGGGGTTAACTCGCATATTTCACAAATTTTATGCGGAGCGCCGGTCTGTGACCGGCTTTGCGGACTGCCCAACCTTAAAGCCGGTCACAGACCGGCGCTCCGCTCTGTCGGCAATTTGTGCGGCTTGTGAAACATGCGGGTTAAATAAGTTGCATGGGTTAAATAAGGCGGAGAGAATCCAGCGCGTTGTGCACATTTTGAGAGACAATTTACGGATGACACGGATTGCCCCAGGAAAGCCCAGAGGCTCGAAATCTGGAACGGATTTGAAGGGGTTGCATGAGGGAGAAGGGGAAGAAGTGAAATTCACTCTGAGACCTTTGCAAGAAGCCTGTAGCGGCGGTCTGCGACCGTCGTTCAAGAGTCAAGCCACCCATGAATCGGCGGTCATAGACCGCCGCTACAGCGTGATCAATGAGGTTTGCAGACGGCTCGCCCGGCAATTGGTCAGGTTGGGGCGGACGTATCCGGGGCGCGGATCGGCTGCGACAGTTTTGGCGGCTTTTCTCAGTGTTGCGACGACAACCCAAGGCCAGGAGGCGGTGCGAATGTCCATGGCCAGCGCACAAGCGGCTGAAGCGCGCAGTCGGAACGCTTCGACCAGCGGCTACTATAACCTGCAACTGGGGCCAACGACGTGGCGCTTTGGAAGCGGGCTGGGGTTGGAATACAATGATAATGTCAATTACCTCCCGAAGGCCGAAGGGGACTTTATCCTGCGGCCGCAAATCAACGCCCGGATGTTCCTGCCGGTCACCGACAGGAACAGTCTCAGCCTGACCCTGGGTGGGGGGTATGCGGCCTACATCGAGCACCCCGAATTAAGCCGGGTCTTTGTCACACCTGATTCCGAGTTATCGTTCGACCTTTATGTCGGGGATTTCTGGATCAATCTTCACGACCGTTTCTCGATAACAGAGTCTGTTTACCAGGACCCCACCGTCACCGGAGCGGGAGACTTCTCCCAGTTGCAGAACACGTTGGGCGCGGCGGCGCTCTGGGATTTGAACAAGGTCATCCTGCGAATGGGTTATGACCACACGGATTACACTTCGCTGACCGGCGACCAGCGCCAGCGGGATGGGCAGTCGGAGATCTTTTCCGCCTCGGCCGGATATGCCCTCAAACCGGGAATGCTTTTGGGCGTTGAACTGGGGGGCGGATTTTTGCGGTACACCGGCACCAATTTCAGCAACGCCTCCCAGTGGAACGTCGGATGCCTCTTCCAAACGCCGGTGAGTGAATATATCCAATTTAAGGGCAGCGCCGGCTACACGGTTTATATGCCAGAGGCGGGCGGGTCAATGGGAACCGCGAGTGATTTCAGCGGCTTTTATGCCCAGATCGCCCTCACCCATAGACTCAACCGATACCTGGACTACTCTCTGAGTGGCGGGCGAAGCATCAATTCCAGCTATTATGGCGGCACCTTTGAATTATATCAGGCCAATTTGCGGGCAAACTGGAAAATCCTCCATAAAATCAGCCTGGGCACCTCCCTGAATTACGAGCACGGAACACAACTCACTGCGGGAAGCGAAGTCTTCACTCGCTATGGCGCAGGGATCACGCTGGGGCGCGCCATCACCCGCAAGCTCTCCGGCAGTTTGGGGTATCAGTTTTACTGGCGCGAATCGGATCTGCCGGACCGGAATTACACCGTCAACATCTTGAGCTTGAATTTCAATTACGCCTTCTAGATACTGCATGGCGAAAGCAACAGACACATTGAACAAATAAATGAAGAAGCTGATGATTGCATTTTTGGCGGTTGCCGGCCCACTCGCGTTGGCGCAATCAACGCCGGTCAGCAAGCCCGCCAAGCCGCCGGTGTTTTCCGAGGCGCTGGGAGCGCTGGCCCTGACACCACCCGCGAGCAACGCCTTGCCGCCTGCCATCATCACCACGACCAATTCAACTGCCATTGCTCCCGTCAGCGTGAGCGGCTACGTGCCCGACGACAAATACAAGCTGCGGGTGGGCGACCGGGTCAGCTTTCAGATCCTGGAAGACCGGGAAGCCCCCAAAGCCATGGTGGTGGCCGATTCCGGCGAATTGGATATTCCCTATATCGGACGCGCCGCCGCGACCGGCAAGACTTGCAACCAACTGGCTGAGGAACTGAAGGGGCAACTTGAAAAAGAATACTATTACCGCGCCACCGTGATCCTTGCCCTGGACGTGGCCAACCGGTTGCTGGGACGAATTTATGTCTGGGGGCAGGTGCGCAACCAGGGACCCATTGACATCTCGGTGAACGAGAACCTGACGGCGGGCAAGGCCATTCTTCGGGCTGGAGGTTTTGCGGATTTTGCAAACAAGAAGCGGGTGAAAGTGATTCGCGGTTCGGGCACCGAGGCCGCCGGCAAGCAGAATTTCGAGTTGAACATGGTCGAGATCCTGGAAAAGGGGAAGACCGAGCAAGACGTGCTCTTGCAGCCGGACGATTTCATCATCGTGCCGTCGAGGTTGATTAACTTTTGAATTAAATTTACCGCCCATGCATAATTCTGCTGTCTCACCCGGACACGACCGCTCGACCTGGCGGGCGTCGTTTTTCGCGCGGCTCAATCGCTATGCGAATCTTTTGAGAGGGAAATGGTGGCTTCTGGCGCTGTGCGTTTTTCTCGGTTCGGGAATCCAAGGTGGGCGGGTCTTGTTCGAGTCGCCGTCCTTCGTTTCGGTGGGGCGGATGATTGTCAGCCCGCGGTTGTCCATCCCCGAAGGCTCGGTTTATACGGAGGAATTAAGCAACTTCCTGGGAACGCAGGCGGCGTTGATGCAGAGCGGCATTGTATTGAATCGCGCGCGGGCGCGCGTGGCCGCCCAAAAGCCGGATCTGGCAATGAAACCGGTCATGCTAAAAGTTTCCGTGCTGCTTAAGACGACCATTTTTGTTCTGCAGGGCACCGGGGACGACCCGGAGTACACCCAGGCGTTTGTCCAGTCCTGCATGGAGGAATACGTCAATCTTAAGAAGGAAATGCGGACCCAGACTTCGGACACCACGGTGGCCAGCCTGACCGAGGAGGTGCTGCGATTGGAGAAGGAACTCCGCAAGACCGATCAGGAATTGGTCGCCTTCCAAAGCACAAACAGCATGGTGATGATGCAGGACCAGGGCAACAGCGCGGGCAATTACCTCTTTGCGCTGAACCAGCGGCTGGCGTCGCTGACCTCGACCTACGACCTGATGCAGAAGCTCACGCTGGACCAGAACCTTGAACGCCAACAGCAGCCGGACGGTGGGTTTCAGGCCGGGAGCGGCACGACGGTTCAGCCCGCTCCCGGCAGCGGAGAGCCATCCGGCTCCGAGTATCTCAAGGCCAAACAACAGCTTCTGGTGCTCAAAGCCGACCAGCAGGACTTGGGACAATATCTGCGGCCCAAGCATCCGAAGATGATCGCGATGGGCGAAGAGATCGCCCGCCGGGAGCGCCTGCTGGACATTTTCAAGCAGCAGAACGCCGAACAATTCCAGGATCGGAAGAGCATGCTGGCCATGGAAATTCAATCCCTTGGAAAGGACGTGAGGGAGTGGGACGCAAAGACCCTGGAGATCCAGCGGAAAAACGCCGAGTACCAACGGCTCAAGGGGAACTCGCAAAGAATTCAGGCCCTGTACGACCGGTTGCTGGCCACGATGCAGGCGTTGGACGTGAACAAGGAAATCAGCCCGGAGAGCGTTACGATCATGGAGAAGGCCAGCGCCGGATATCCGGACCAATCCACCCTGACGAAGGCGGCGCTGATCGGGGGTTTTGCCGGCCTTGCGCTCGGAGTGCTGCTGCTGCTGCTGCTGGACCGGCTGGATGACCGGATGAATTCCATGACTGAACTGCAGGAGTTGTTTGACGAGGATGTTCTCGCGCAAATTCCGCAGGAGGGCCCCCGGCGCACCAAGGGAATCCTCAACCTGACCCATTCCACCAACCTCAGCCCTTCGTTCGTTGAGTCGTGCCGGACGCTTCGTTCCTCACTGCTGTATAAGGAGGAGACTGGCGCGCGGCCCAAAACCATCCTGGTGACCAGCTCAGTGCCCGGTGACGGCAAATCAGTGACGGTCGCGAATCTCGCCATCACGATGGCCAACACCGGTTCCCGAGTGCTGCTGGTGGATGCGGACATGCATAAGGGGGTTCAGCACCAACATTTCGGCATCCCTTTCGAACCGGGACTTTCGGAAGTGCTTTCGCGGAAATTGAAATGGCAGGATGCCGTGCAGGCCGTGAATGTGGCCAATTTGTTCGTCATTCCGCGGGGCAATTTCGTGCAGCACTCCGGCGAGCTCTTCATCAACGAGATCACCAAACAAGTTCTGAAAGAGGCCGCAGCCGACTTCGATTACGTAATCCTGGATAGCGTGCCGGTGATGGCGGCCGACGACGTGACCAGCCTGTCGCCGCACGTTGATGGCGTGGTGTTTGTGGTCCGCGCCCACCAGACCTCCGCGCGCGTGGTCCGCGCCGCTTTGGATTTATTGTACCATCGCCAGGTCCGCGTGCTGGGCCTCGTCTTCAACGCCGTTCGCGCGACCAGCATCGACTATCATTACTACCGGTACAAGGATTATTACAAAACCTACCCGCCGGCGCAGACAGCCGCCAAACGGTAGCGGGTTCAGGGTCACCGAATCCGTTGACCTGAATGATGGGCTGATGACGCAAGCAACAGGCCAACCTGCAAGTGGCGCCGCGTGGTTTTGCCTTCGCGCGCAGCCCAAGCACGAGCACATCGCCGCCGCCCACCTGAGGAAAGAGCCTGATCTCGAAGTCTATCTGCCCCGCATTCGCTTCAAGCGTTCGACCCGGCAGGGACCCGTCTGGTTCACCGAGGCCTTGTTCCCAAGTTATTTGTTCGCCCGTTTCGATCTGGCGGCGGGCCTCCGCAAAGTGCATCACGCCCGCGGGGTTCGTGGCGTAGTCCACTTTGGCAGCCAATGGCCAACCATTCCCGACGCGGTCATTGATACGTTGCGCGCCACGGTTGGGGCGGACCAGGTCCACGTAATCCAGGAACAACTGCAACCGGGAGAAGACGTGCAGATTTCCGGCGGTGTCTTTCACGGCCTCCGCGCAGTCGTGACCCGCGTGCTGCCCGCCCGGCAGCGAGTCGCCGTCTTGCTCGAGTTCCTCGGAAGACAAACAACCGTCGAGCTGCCCACCGGGGCCGTGCTGCCCGCGGGGGATGAACGGAAGGCGATTCTTTGACCCCATTTCTCAATGAAAACCGGAACCAACCCCGGGAGGGCGCGTCACTCCGTGCGCGCCGAACTTCGCGCGCGGAGTGACGCGCTCCGGGTACTTGCGGGTTCATGGTGCCGCGGCGCGATGCTGGTATCGAGGAGGCGACCCATGTGCTGACTTCCACCGGGAATTGGGATCACGCCTCAGTTTTCGGACCTGCGGAGCGGCCTCCGTTACGGCCTGCGTGAGAGGTTGAACAGCACGGCGCATAGAACCACAAACAGAAAGAC
>JALOTT010000175.1 GCA_025457745.1 Verrucomicrobiota bacterium | reverse complement strand
AGAGACTGAGGATGTTTTCGCATCCCTAGTGTAAGTAGCTAATAATCAACGAGGGTCCAGAAAATAATCGCCCCCCACCAACTTTCCGAAAGGCATTGGTCCTAAACCTCAAAACTGATCCATCTAGCGTTCGTTCCGGAGTCTACGTGGGTTCGCCGAGCGAAAAAGCGGCCTTTTGTTTGACCAAATATTTGCCCAAAAAGTTGCACTTTTAGGCAATTCTTTTCCCCCGCCCGCACTCCCTTGCACTCGTTGAAGAACCCTGAAGAAGTCCAAAACACGCGCCAAACCGCATAGAATCAACGATTATATGAGGAATGGCGGAGAGAGGGGGATTCGAACCCCCGGTAGGGCTTTAGGCCCTACAACGGTTTAGCAAACCGCCGCCTTCAGCCACTCGGCCATCTCTCCGCCCGCGCCTAATGAAGCCTCTCAACTGCTCGGATTCAAGTTAATTTTCCAGTTCAACCGGCAAGGATCTTAATTTGCTGGCGTGTCCCTCAACAGTGACGTGTCACTCCGAACCCTGCGGCCAAATCGTGGCGAAACGAAACCAGTGATGAAGCGTCTCAGCCCGAATCCATCCTACAGCCCGGCGGCCGCAACACAGCGTTGTAAAACTCCCACGAGCAAGTTCGGCACGCACCCAAACAGCACCACACCCGCCGCGAGCAGGCTCAACACAAACTGGCTGAGAACCGGCGCGCTAATCTCCGTCGCACCCGCAGGCACGTCGGCAACGTAGATTTGCTTGAGCACTTGCAGGTAGTAGTAGAGCGACACCGCGCTCATCGCGAGGGCCAGAATCACCAGCCAGAGCAGGCCGAGGTTCGGCGCGCCGGTTTTGATCGCCGCCGCGAACACGTAAAATTTTCCGAAGAATCCGGCCAGCGGTGGAATCCCCGCCAGCGACAGCATGAAAATCATCATGCAGAAAGAAATCACCGGCAAACGGCGGCTCAACCCGGCGAAGCTCGACAGCTTGTCATCCCCTGCCCTGTCCTCGACGACCGACACCACCCCGAAGGCGCCAATCGTCGTCAGTCCGTAGGTCACCGCGTAATAAAGCAGCGAGGCCACCGCTTCCTTGTCATGCGACAACACGGCCAGCAACATGTAACCCGCGTGGGCGATGGCCGAATAGGCAATCAACCGCCGCACGCTGCTTTGGACGATGGCCGCGAGATTGCCCAGCACCATCGAAAGCGCGGCCACAATCGCGATGACAGGCACCCAGCCCGACATGAAATTCCGCCAGGCCCCGCTGCCTTCCGCGCCGGCAAAACCAAGCAGCATGACCTTGGCGAAAATGAAGAAGCTCGCCACCTTCGATCCGGACGCGATGAACGCCGCGCTCGGCGTGGGCGCGCCTTCGTAAGCGTCCGGCGCCCAAAGGTGGAATGGAACGGCGGCGACTTTGAACCCAAAGCCGATCACGGTCATCACGATCGCGACGATCAGCAGCGGATCAAGCCCTTTGCCCTTCAGCGCCCCGGCAATCTGACCCAAGTTCGTCGCGCCAGAAAAGCCGTAGAGCAAGCTCAGGCCAAAGAGCGTGAACGCCGCCGCCATGCCGCCGAAGAGGAAGTACTTCAACGCTGCCTCGGCGGATTTCACGTTGCGCTTGTTGAATGCCGTGAGGATGTAAAGCGACAGGCTCGTTAGTTCCAGCGAGATGAAAATCATCAGAATGTCCTCGGCGCTGACGAGGAACATCATGCCCACCGCCGCGAACAGCACGAGCGCGAGATACTCACCAACGTGCGTGGTGAAATTTGATCCGACGGACAGCAGAACGGTGAAAATCGCAAGCACGAGGACGGCGATCTTCACGAACGCCGTGAGCGGATCGGCCACGAGCATCCCGTTCATCGCGTTGCCGTGCGGTTGCAGGACGAGCAACCATACGCTAGCCGCCGCGCACCCCGCGCCGGCAATCATCCCGCCGATGATAAACCGGAAGCGCGTTTCCAACTCGCGCAGGAACGCCAGGTCCGCCACCAACGCCACAAGCGCGGCGATGACCACGATGGTTTCCGGCGCGGCGAGCTTAAGCAGTTCAGCGTAGCTCATTGCACGCCTCCCTTCCGCAACCACTCAAACAGCGGCGAATCAAAGCTCGGGACGATCACGTCCAGCAGCAGTCGCGGGTAAAGCCCGATGAGCAACGAGACCCCGATCAGAATCACGGCGCCGATGCGTTCGGGAATAGTTATGGTAGGGACGCGTTCCACCGCGTCCCCATCTTCATATCCAAGAGAATGTGACGAGGTCAAACTCGTCGCTACCGCATCACCGAAGAACGCCTTCTGCATCGCGCGCAATGTGTAGGCCACGCCGATCAAAATCCCGATGCCGGTGATCACTGCCAGCGTCGGATACGCCTTCCAGGCGCCGATGATCACCTGCAACTCCGCCACAAACCCGCTGAACCCCGGCAAGCCCATTGAAGCCACGCCCGCAATGACGAACGTCACCGCCGCGAAAGGCATCGCCTTCGATAACCCCATGCCTTCCAGCACCGAAAGCTCCCGTGTGTGCGTGCGGTCATAGACCATTCGCCCCACCACCGCGAACAACAGCCCCGCGATGACACCATGCGAAAACATCTGCAACACCGCGCCGCTCAAGCCGATTGTGTTCAACGTCACCAGACCAAGCAGCACGAAACCCATGTGGCTCACGCTCGAATAACCGATCACGAATTTGAAATCCTTCTGCACCAGCGCCACCATTGCGCCATACACGATGCCGATCACCGCCAGCACCGCGATCACATCCCGCCACGAGTGAAATCCCATCACTCCGAAACCCCAATCACCCATTCCCTCCGGAAACACCGTCATCGCCACGCGCAGGCAGCCGTAGGCGCCCAGCTTCATCACCACGCCCGCGAGCAACATCGAGGCTGCTGTTGGCGCAGCCACGTGACCCGTCGGCGCCCACGTGTGAAACGGCCACAGACCCGCGAGGATCGCGAAGCCTACGAACACCAGCGGGAACGCCCACATCTGAAAGCCGTGTGGGAAAGGATATTTCGCCAGCTCCACCACGTTGAACGTGTGCGCGCCGGACACGACGTATGCTGCGATCAAGCCCACCAGCACCATCGCGCTGCCGACGAACGAGTAGAGCGCCAGCTTCATCGCGCCGTATTCCCTGCGCGTCGAACCCCAGATCGCGATGATGAAATACTTCGGGATGATCGCGATCTCGTAAAACACAAGCAGCAGGAAAAGATCAAAGCTCAGGAAGACGCCATACACGCCGCCGATAAGCGCGAGGTAAAACGCGAAAAACTCCTTCGCCCGATGCGCGATGTTCCAGGAAAACAGAATCCCTGCCACCGCCGCCAGACCCGTAAGTAACACCAGTGTCATACTGATCCCGTCCGCCGCGAGGTAATAGCGGATGCCCAGCGAATGAATCCAACCTGCATCCGCCACCGGAACAATCTTGCCGAGTTTGAATTCTGGTGCTTCTTGAAGGAACCCCGCCAACGCAACAAGCAATCCCGCCACCGCCGACAGCATGGCCACCTTGCGCGCCGCCGCCGCGTTGCCCTTCGGCAGGAGCATCAGCACCAGCACGCCCAAGAATGAGATGTAAATGGTCCAGGCTAACATGGTCGGCTTGCCAACAGTGCAAACTTTTCAACGCAGAGGACGCGGAGAACGCGGAGACACGCAGAGTTTTCGAGAAATGATTTTCTCCGCGACTCTCTGCATTCTCTTGTCTTCTCTGCGTTAAAATTGGTTTTCATCCGTAGTTAAAACTTCAACTGCTCCACCATCTGCACCGCCGTGGAATTGATCACGTCCAGCACCAGCCGGGGATACAGTCCCAACACGAACATCAAAATGATCGGCATTGCGACCAGCGCCATCTCACCCAGCGTCAGGTCAGGAAACTTTGACCACTTCTCATTCAGCGGCCCGTTGAAGACGCGTTGCAATATCGTGAGGATGAAAATTGCCGTAACAAGCAGGCCGATCACCGAAAGCGACGCGGAAAACATCGCCAGCGGAAACACACCCTTGAAGATGAGAAATTCGCCGACGAACCCGTTCAGGCCCGGCAGGCCCAGCGACGAAAACAGCGTGATGCCCATCAACCCGCATAACACCGGCGCGACTTTGCGCAGCCCGCCGAAGTCGTTCAACCCGCGCAAGCCGGCGGCGCGTTGTTCAAGGAAACCCACGCACATGAACAGCGTGGCCGCCGTGAGGCCGTGATTGAACATTTGCAGGAACACGCCGTTGAGCGCGGCGGCTTTTTCCGTGGCGAGCGCAGCGTCGTTGCCCGTGAACTTCGCCACCGCGAACACGCCGAGCAGGCAGTAACCGAGGTGGTTGATCGAGGAATACGCGAGGATGCGCTTGAGGTCGCGCTGCGCGAACGCGGCGAACGCGGAGAACACGATGGTGACGACCGCAAGCGAGAGCAGCACGGTCCGCACACGCGGCTCGTTCAGTTGTGGCGCGAAGATCGGCAGTACGATGCGGATGAAACCATACACGCCCATCTTCGACATCACGCCCGTGAGCAGCATCGTCACCGGCGTGGGCGCTTCGGCGTAGGTGGCGGGCAGCCACGTGTGGAACGGCATCAGCGGCACTTTGACCGCAAAGCCCAGCAGCACGCCGCCGAAAATGATCAGCGCCAGCGGCTTCGTGTTCAGGCTATACCAACCCAGCTTCGCCGCGAGCGCGGAAGCCAGCGTGCCGTCGCGGCCAAGCTTCGCGAGTTCGGTGAAATCGAATATTCCCGTCGCAAGGTAGATGGCGAGAAACGCCAGCAGCATCGCGATGCTGCCGACCATCGTGTAGATGAAGAACTGCGTCGCGGCGGGAGCGCGTTGCGGTCCGCCCCAAAGTCGCACGAGGAAGAACGCGGGAATCAAACTCAGTTCCCAGAAGATGAACCAGTGGAAAAAGTTCAGCGCCGTGAACGTGCCGAACAGGCCCGCTTGAAGGAACAGAACCAGTGAAAAGTAAAGCGACGGGCTTGGCGCGTTGGCAGTGACGCGTTCCACCGCGCCCCGATCTTTTCCGGAAGAAGTTTGGGACGCGGTGGAACGCGTCCCTACCAATCGCCAAGAAGCCAGAATCGCCATCGGCACCACGATGGCCGTGAGCAAGACCATCAACAACCCCAGCCCATCCACCGCGACGAAGTACTGCACGCCAAGAGTTGGAATCCAATCGGCTTGTTCCTTGAATTGATCAAGTTCTCCATTCGAGGCATCAAAACTTCTCCACAATAGCAGGGCCAAAGCGAGCGAAATCAGGCTGGAGATGAAAGCGATGCCGCGAGCCAGTTTCCTTTGTTCGCCCAACCCGGCAACGATGATGCCCGCAATTAACGGCAGCAAAGTGATGATGGTGAGGATTGGCAGGCCGTTCACTTCCCACCTCCCCAAATCAAAATCAGCACCAGCGCCGCCAACGCGATTCCGATCACCCGCAGATAATTTTGCACGCGCCCATCCTGCAACCGCGACATGAGTTTGCCGCCGCGCGAGACGCCGCCGCAGCTTTGGTCGAAACCAAGATTGATCACGAACTCGTCAAAGGCGCGGTTCACCCACGACAAACCAAGTGTCAGGTAAGAAACCAGCACCACCGCGCCGCCCCACACCCATTCATCGAGGAAGGCGCAGACCTTCGCCCACCATGCGTTGAGGGCGATGACGGTTATTTCGTAAAGCTCATCAACGCAATACTTGTTTCGCAGCCACGAATAAACGCCGGCGGGCAAGCGCTCCAGGACATCCGGCGCGTCCGCTTTCTCCATGGGCTTGCAGCCGTAAAGCCACCAGCCAAAACCAAGCCCGGCGAACACGATCACAGACGAGAGCACCATGAGTGAAATCACGTCGCTGCTGAACCCCGTCTCGCCATGATCCTGGCCCAGGAACGATTGAAACCACGGCCACGCCGGCGTGCCGATGGCGCTTAGGCCGATGGCGCAAGCCGCGAGAATCATCAGCGGCCAAGTCATCACCGCGGGGCTTTCGTGCGGCTCGTAGGACAGGCGACGCGCCTGTCTCAAATCCCCATGGTCCGCTTGAGCGGTTTCTTTTGAGTTAGAGACAGGCGCGCCGCCTGTTCTACGCTGGCCAAAGAACACCAACGCCACCTGCCGGGTCATGTAGAACGCCGTCAGAAACGCGCCCGCCACGCCGAGATAAAACGGAATGTGCGAGACAGGCCAACCGTGCGCCGAGTGCAGGATCGCGTCTTTGCTCCAGAAACCAGAGAACGCGAGCGGGAAACCGGCGAGCGCCAACATGCCGATGGCGTAAGTCGCGAACGTCACGGGCATGTATTTCTTCAATCCGCCCATGTAACGGATGTCCTGCTCGTCGTGGCAGCCGTGAATCACCGAGCCGGCGCCCATGAACAACAGCGCCTTGAAAAAAGCGTGCGTGATGAGATGGAATATGCCTACCGCCACGCCGCCGACGCCCAAGCCCATCATCATGTAGCCGAGTTGCGAAACGGTGGAGTATGCGAGGATGCGTTTGATGTCGTTTTGTGCGACGGCGATGCTCGCGGCGAAAACGGCGGTGATTGCACCAATCCAAGTCACGACTTGGAGCGCGGTTGTTTCAGTCACGCCACCATCGGCATGCGCGCCCATTAGCGGATAAACTCGCGCCACGAGGAACACGCCCGCCGCCACCATCGTTGCCGCGTGGATGAGCGCGCTGACGGGCGTCGGGCCCTCCATCGCATCCGGCAGCCAGACATGCAGCGGCACTTGACCGGACTTGCCGACCGCACCGGCGAAAATCAGCAGGCCGATGGCAGTCGAAACCGCCATGCCCACGCTCGTGGTCTTGGCAACCATTCCAAGCAAAGCACTCTGTTCAAGACAACCTTTGCCATCATCATAAAAGAGTAGCGTGTTCGTCTGCGAATAGAGCCACACCATGCCGAGCAGCAAGGCCACGTCGCCGATCCGCGTGGTGATGAACGCCTTTTTCGCCGCCGCCACCGCGCTGGGTTTCTGATACCAGAAGCCGATGAGCAGATACGACGTGAGGCCGACCAACTCCCAGCAAATGAAAAGCAGCAACAGACTGTTGGCGGTTACGACACCGAGCATCGCGCCGGCGAACAGCGACAGGAACGTGAAGAAGCGCGTGTAGTTTTCGTCGTGCGCCATGTAGCCGACGCTGTAGATGAAGATCAGCAGGCCGACAAACGACACCATCACCAGCATCACTGCTGTGAGGGGATCAAGCACCCAGCCCAGCTTCAGGATACCCGCGTTGCCAGCCGCGAATTGCAGCCACTCGAAATTGAAGACTTCCCGGGGGACTTTGTCCCCACCGTGTTGCAGCACATGGGCAAACGCGCAGAGCGAAAGCAGGAACGACACCCCCATCGAGCCAATCGCCAGTGTCGCGGAGAACTTGCGGCAACGCTGCGGCGCGAGCGCGCTCAATCCCGCCGCCAGCATTGGCAGCGCGGGAATCAACCACAGATTTTTGACGATCCAAACCATTTTGATGTTTAACGCAAAGGCGCAAAGGCATAGCGCGGCGGAGCCGCAACCAAAGTGGCGGAGCGCCGGGCGTTGGAGTAAAAGTTTGGGCGATGAACCCACAAAC
>JALOTT010000174.1 GCA_025457745.1 Verrucomicrobiota bacterium | reverse complement strand
CGACGAGGCAAAGCTCGTCGTGGTCACGGATGCGGAGATTTTTGGTCGCTATCGGATTCAACGTCCGCGCCGGCTCAAATCGTCGCATGCGCTGGCGACCCGTTCGGCGCTGGACATTGACTTTACCGATTTGGAGGACGGCGATCTCGTTGTGCATCTCCAACACGGCATCGGGCGTTATCTTGGGTTGCAGAATCTTCCGGCGACTTCCGGCGACTTCCGGCAATCGCCAATCGCCAATCGCCAATCCGAAACGGAATGTCTCGTCATCGAATACGCGCCGGCCAATCCGGGCGACCAACCGCCCAAGCTTTACGTGCCGGTGACGGAGTCACATCTCGTCAGCAAATACGTCGGCGCGGGCAAGGCGCATCCACCGCTCAACACGCTGGGCGGCACGCGCTGGAAAAAAGCCAAGGAACACGCCGAGAGCGCCGTGCGCGATGTCGCCGCCGAGTTGCTGCAAATTCAAGCCGCGCGCGAATCACAATCCGGTCACGCATTCGCGCCGGACGCGCCGTGGCAGCGCGAGTTCGAGGGTTCGTTTATCTACGAGGAAACGCCCGACCAGATGCGGGCCATCGTCGAAACGAAATCCGACATGGAACGCCCCAAGCCGATGGACCGTTTGATTTGCGGCGACGTTGGCTTCGGTAAAACCGAGGTGGCCATCCGCGCCGCGTTCAAAGCGGTGATGGACGGAACACAGGTGGCGGTGCTCGTGCCGACCACCGTGCTGGCGCAGCAGCATTTCAATGTTTTCCGCGAGCGCATGGCGGACTACCCGGTGCGCATCGAATTGCTTTCCCGTTACCGCACCCGCAGGCAGCAGGAGCGTGTCATTAGGGACTTGATCAATGGCGCGGTGGACATTGTCATTGGCACGCACCGGCTGGTTCAAAGTGACATCGGTTTCAAAGACCTTGGCTTGGTGGTGATTGACGAGGAACAGCGCTTTGGCGTCTTGCACAAGGAAAAGTTCAAGCGGTTGCGCACGCTGGTGGATGTGCTCACGCTCAGCGCCACGCCCATTCCCCGCACGCTTTACCTCGCGCTCACCGGCGCGCGCGACATGAGCACCATCCAGACGCCGCCGCACGACCGGCTGCCGGTTGAAACCATCGTCACCCAATACGACGAGCGCCTGATCCGCGACGCCATCCAACGCGAGTTGAATCGCGGCGGGCAGGTTTTTTTTCTGCACAATCGAGTGCTGACGATTGACGTGATGGCCGACCGGTTGAAGAAACTTCTACCCCAAGCGCGCATCGTTATCGGCCACGGCCAGATGCACGCCGACGATCTCGAAGAAGTGATGACCAAGTTCGTGAACGGCGAGGCGGACGTGCTGCTTTCCACGACGATCATCGAAAGCGGCCTGGATATTCCGAACGCCAATACGATCATCATTGACCGCGCGGACCGTTTTGGCTTGAGCGATCTTTACCAACTGCGCGGGCGTGTCGGGCGCTACAAGCACCAAGCCTACGCCTACCTTTTGCTCCCGCGCCACGCGCGCCTGCTCACGGACGTGCGCAAACGCATCAGCGCGATGAAGCAGTATTCGACGTTGGGCAGCGGCTTCAAGATCGCCATGCGCGATCTGGAAATCCGCGGTGCGGGCAATCTGCTCGGCTCGGAGCAGAGCGGCCACATCACGGCGGTGGGCTTTGAACTTTACTGCCAGTTGCTCAAACAAAGTGTCGGGGCGTTAAAAGGCGAGAAGGTGAAACCGCGGGTGGAAGTGCGCGTGGCGTTGGATTTTCTGGAAATGAATGCGGCGGCGGGCGGAGGCGAAGACGTGTTGCGTATTGCGTATTCCGTCAAGCAGCAGAGGGAGAGCTTGGAGACACTTGACGCAACACGCAATACGCAACACGCCGCCCTTTCCCACCACTACGTCCCCGAACCGCAACACCGCATCGAGATTTACCGAAAGCTCGCGCAGGCCACAGACAAGGCGGCGCTGGATGCTTTGCAGAAGGAATTACGCGACCGCTTTGGCCCGCTGCCGCCGCCGGTGGAACTACTCCTGCAAATCGCCGAACTGAAAATTCTCGCAAGCGAAAAGAGCGTGACGGTCATCGAGGTCAAGGAGGACAAGCTGATGCTCACGCGCCACGGCGATTTCATCACGCTGGGCGGCAAGTTCCCACGCTTGACGAAGCAGACGGCAACTGCGCGGTTGAAGGAAATCAAGAAGTTGCTGCTGGCGCTCTGAAACCGGCCAGATTCCGACCTGCCATTTCTTGGCCTAGCCCCGGCAAAACTGGCCGATTGACACCGTAACCAGGTGGCGCATAATACCGTCATAACACGCAATAGGACTTTGCGTGTATGGCTTCTAAACGAAAAAACAGCATCTATGAAAAAGCAAACCCCGCTTCCGCTTCGTCCTGTTTCCATGTCAGTGTCCGCGTTCACGTTGGCCGCCGCGCTGGCCGTAACGGCTCAAACCGTCCCCACCATGCCCGTGGTCACAGTTCGCGCACCCGACCCATACGCTTCCGAGGCCGGCGACCAAGGCCGTTTCGTCCTGCGGCGCGATGGGCCGACCAACCTGGCGCTCAATGTCTATTGTGTCCTCGGCGGCACGGCGTCCAACGGTGTGGATTACGTCACAATTCCCAACTGGATTGCCGTCCCCGCCGGCGTGAGCGAGGTGCCGATTCCGGTCGTCCCGATTAACGATGCGGTCGTCGAAGCCCCGGAGACCGTCGTGCTAAAGCTCGTCCCGTCGCCGCTCCTTCCGCCGGTTAATTACATTATTGGCAGTCCAAGCAACGCCGTCGTGACAATCTACGACAACGACCCGCCGCCCGCCAATCAACCGCCGACGGTCAGTATCACGGCACCGACTGACGGCACGAAGTTCACCGCTCCGGCCAACATTTTGATCTGCCCCGACGCGCGCGACACGGATGGCTACGTGGCAACGGTGGAGTTTTTCGCGAACAACCTCAGCCTCGGTATCCGAACGAATCTTTGTCCGCTCTGTCTCAGTCCGGTGAATCCGTTTTGTCTGACGTGGAGCAACGCCCCGCCCGGCGACTACGTTCTGACCGCCAAGGCCACAGACGACAAAGGCGCGATGGGTTGGTCCAACCCAGTGCAGATCAGCGTGAATCCGCCGCCGCCACCGGTGGTCACGATTCGCGCCACCGACCCGAATGCCTCCGAGCCGGGCGTCTTGACCGTCATTGACCCGGGGGTGTTCGTCATCACGCGCACCGGCGAGACGAACCGCAGCCTGCCCGTCCACTACGCCATCAGCGGCACAGCCGGCAACGGTGCGGATTACGCGCTGATTTCCAACTCGGTCGTCATTCCGCCTGGTCGCTCGTCGGTGGAACTCGTGATCAACCCGCTGCACGACACTTTGCCCGAGGGAACCGAAACAGTGGTGATCACGCTTGCGCCGATCGCCTGCATCGCCATTTATCCGCCGCCGCCGGAGTGCTATCAAGTCGGCACGCCACGTGAAGCGGTGGTTTACATTGCCGACAACGATCAACCGACGAACCACCCGCCCGAGGCGAAAATTTCCAGGCCGCTGGACGGACAGATGTTCGTCGCGCCGGTGAATGTTCCCATCCGCGCCGAAACGGTTGACCCCGATGGCTACGTGGATCACGTCGAGTTTTACGCAGGCACGAATCAGATCGGCGAACAGACGCGTTACTACTTCACGCCCCCGCCGCCCGGCCAACCCGCCGTTTTTGAGATGGTCTGGACCAATGCGCCGTTGGGCCGGCATGAGTTGCGGGTCAAGGCGCGCGACGACCAGGACGCAATGGGTTGGTCCTTGCCCGTGACTATCTGGGTCGTGAATACCAACCTCCCGCCGCCCCCGCCCATCGTTACCATCACGTCGCCGGACCCGGTCGCTTCTGAGGGCACGAATTGCATCCAATGGTTGGGCTGGTCCTCGCCGCTACCCACGAATTGCTGCTTCGCGAACACGGCGACTTTTGTCATGCGCCGTTCCGGGCCGGCGAGTGACGCGCTTACGGTTCATTATCGCATCGGCGGTACGGCTTCCAACGGCGTGGACTACGTCGCGTTGCCGGGCATGATGACGATTCCGGCTGGACGACGCGCGGCGGAGTTCAAGCTGGTGCCGATTGACGACGCTTTGCCGGAACGTATCGAAACTGTTGTGCTCGGCCTGCGCGTGCCGCCGGACACGACCAGCAACGTGCCACCCTACATCGTCGGGTGTCCGAGCCGCGCGGCTGCGGTCATCGTGGACAACGACCAACCGCGACCCGCGACGGGATCGTTGCCGGATCGCTGCTTCCACCTCATGAAGCCGGGTGCGAACGGCACCTGGTGGCGCATCGAGTGCTCGACGGACATGCTCCACTGGACGCCGATTTGCACTAGCCCGGTGACGGATGGCGCGATCCACTTCGTGGACCCGGACGCGGACGAATTGCCGGCCCGCTTCTATCGCGCCGTGTCGGAAGCGAACCCACCGGTTGATTTGCCTTAATAACCTCAACCCACAGGGTGGGAACGTGAAGAGGCCGCGACCTGCGCCTCTTTCTTTTTGGGAACGGGCTTGCCGCCATAGTGGCGCAGGCGTCCCGCCTGCGAATGTCCCACCGACCGTCCCGGTTGGTGGGCGGTGCGGTGTCGTTCGGCAACCGGGACGGTTGCCCCACTACCATTAAAAAAACTCGCCGCCGCGTCCGTCTCAATTCATTTTCCCCGCGTGCATCTGGCTCATCTGCGCCTCCGTGACTTCCGCAATTACCCGCGGTTGGACACAGACTTCGCGCCCGGCTTCCATCTGCTGCTGGGCGAAAACGCGCAAGGCAAAACCAATATCCTCGAAGCGGTTTATCTCATGGCCACGCTGCGCTCGTTCCGCGGCGTGGGCGGCGCGCAGATGATTCGCCACGGACAGAAGGGCTACTTTGTCGGGGGAAAAGTGGTGGGCCAGGGCGAACACGAAATCAAAATGTATTGGTCCGCGCGCGAACGAAACCTGGCCCTCGACAACCGGCCCGTGAAAAAACTGACCGACTACCTCGGCACATTGCGCGTCGTGGTCTTTTGTACCGAAGACCTGCAACTGGTCAAAGGCACGAGCCGCACGCGCCGGCGCTTCATGGATCTGCTGCTCTCGCAAACGCAGCCCGGCTACCTGCCGTTGCTCCAGCGTTACCTGCGCACCGTGCGCTCGCGCAACGCCCTGCTCCGCCAACCCGCGCTCGACGAAGCTTCGTTCGCCAGCTTCACCAACGAACTCGTCCGCGCCGGCAACGAACTCATGGCTGCGCGGCGCGAGTTGATTCCGAAAGTTTCCCCGCTCACGCGCCTTGCCTATCGCCGCATCTCGCACGACGCCGAGGAACTGCGCATGGAATACGATCCGGCGGTGAAGCAGGATTTCGCGGTCGAACTGGCGCAATCCCGCGCGCGCGAACGGTCGTATCGCGCCACCCTCATCGGCCCGCACCGCGACGATTTGCGGCTGCTGCTCAACGACCGGTCCGCTGCGCAATTCGGCAGCGAAGGCCAGAAACGCACGCTCGCCATCGCGCTGAAGATGGCGCAGGCCGAATACCTCACCGGCATCCACGGCAGCGCGCCCGTGCTGCTGATTGACGACGTGATGGGCGAACTGGACGCGAAGCGGCGCGGCGGATTTCTGCCGTTGCTCGAACGGTCACGCGAGACGAGCGGCCAGGTCTTCATGACGGCCACGGAGGAAAACTGGCCGCGTGAACTGGGCCGCGATTTGCAGCGGTGGGAAATCAAGGATGGAAAACTTGGTGGCCGTGGTTGAATTGCCGTTATCACTTGGTAACGCTGGCGGTGGCGATTGTGTCGCGCCAGCCGGAATCCGTGCCATTTCGACAATCACGCTTCGCATTTCCCCGCTGCCGGTTTAGACTCGTGGGAATATGAATCCGCTGGCACCGCAAGCTTCAATCGCCCAGAAAACCTCGGAAATCAGCCCGATTTCGATCGGTCTCTGCTTGGCCCTCGCCTGTCTGATGGTGGCCTCGTCCGCCGCACCCGCGACCCATGCCCCGCGCGACTGGCGTCACCGGATTCCTGCCTCCGCTTTTCAGAAAACCGCGCCGGGGGAATGGACTTCTCCGCTCGTGCAGCCCGCCTTCGGCTTTGATGAACTGATTTATTCATGGCATCTCCACCAACCGGGCGACACCTTCCGCCTCTACCTCAAGGTCGTCTTCGGGCCGTCCGACCAAACCGATTGGTTGCATGCCGGATTCTGGGGAGCGGTGACGGATGCGATCACCAACCGCCAACGCCCAACTTTCGAGCGCGGCGTTTTGGATATGGACTTCCTCAAACTGACCGCCAAGGCCACTGGCTTCCGCTTCAAGGTCGTGGCGGCGGGAACAAATGCCCTGGCCGCGGCGCCGGCGTTGACGGTGGTCGCCACGGACAATCAGGCGAAAGCCTCCGCTCCTCGCGTCGAGCCGGAACGACTGCCCGGGCGGGTGCTCGATGTGCCCTTGCGTCGGCAGTTGGACTCGCAGGGGCAGTGGATGAAGGACCGCTGCCAATCCGCCGCCCTCGCCTCCGCCATGGAGTATTACGGGAAATCCGTGCTTCTGGAAGACATCGTCCGGCTCACCAACGATCCGGAATACAACTACGCGGGGATTTGGCCGCGGGTGATCGGAGCGGCGCAGGAGTTCGGCTACGAAGGTTACATCGAGCGTTTCCGGAACTGGACGGCGGTTCGCCGGGCGCTGGCGGAGAACAAGATCGTCCTGTGCTCCATCCGCCTGAAGCCGGGCGATTGCGAGTCGCCGCCCTATGCTTCGATGGGCGATCATATCGTGGCGCTCTGCGGCGTGACGGACGATGGCCGGGTGGTGGTGACGGACTCCGCGCTCGACAGGAGCGGTCGCGGCCATCTCTACCAGTGGTTGCAGAGCGATTTTGAGACCGTCTGGATGCGGACGAAAGGCGGGGTGGCGATGGTGATCTGCCCGCCGGCCGGCACCGTGGCGCGACGGGTCACCGATCTGCCGCCGTTTCCGAAAGACCGGGTCTTCCCCGCCGGCGACGATCACTAACGCGAACTGCCGCGCGCCGGGGAAATTCGCGTGCCGACACTGCGCGAGGAGGAACGGATGTCGGCGGCCCCGGCGTTTTTGAAACGTGCGGGGACCATTACCGGCTCGCCAGCTTCGATCTGAGCGGGTTCACGGTTTATACGCTGTTGCGCGGGTTCGCGAACGCGACGCAGGATTTCCTGCTGGAGCCGGAGGGCTTTTCGGTGCTGATGGAGCGCATGGTCGGGTTCGGGTGCGCCCTGATGCGGGCGGCGGTGCGGCACGGTTTCCACGGAATTCGTTTTGCCGACGACTGGGGGACGCATTTGGGCCTGATGATCTCACCGGCGTTGTGGCGGGAGCTTTTCAAACCGCGCTACGCCCGGCAGTTTGCGCTCGCGCACGCGCTGGGGCTGCACCCCTGGCATCACTGCGGCGGCGAGTTTCTGGCGATCATGGAGGACTTTAGCGAAATCGGCGTGGAGGTGCTCAACATCACTAGCCTTGCTGCTGCTCTTACCCGTCGGGGCGTCCGCTTGACGTCACCCGGAATCCGCTCCAAGCTCGCGGCATCGAAAGGTTTCCCTGTGCAGAAACAAATTCTTCGCATCCGGCGCGACAAAGCCGGTCTGG
>JALOTT010000173.1 GCA_025457745.1 Verrucomicrobiota bacterium | reverse complement strand
CGGCATGGCTCGTCCTTTCCGACCGGCGCAATTACGTCGCGGTGAATAACCGCCCACAGGTCCCGCGCGGCGGCATGGTCGCACAGTTCGAGCGGACACCCGGCGGCGTAGTAGGCATTGGACCGCACCATGCCCAGGTGACTCACCAGATCGGGCGGCGACTTCGCCAGCCGCCCAGCGAACCGGTTGAAGACGGCCACGCCTGCCAGTTCAAACGCTACCCATGTTGGCGGTATCCGTCCCAACGGCGGCGGATTAAAAAGAAACCGCCACAGCCGGCCCTTGTACCTCATACCTTGTACCTCATACCTTGTACCTTCATACCTTGTACCTTCATACCTTCATACCTTTGTACCTTTCTACTTAGAAACTTTATTACCTATGGAACTCTTCCTGATTCTGATTCTGATTCTGATTCTGAATGGCATCCGTGACGCAATGCGTCAGGCAATGCGTCAGGCAATGCGTCAGGCATGAGCCTCCCACCGCTTCTTTGCCGCCGCGCTGCCGCGCCGGGACCGCTCCTCAAAGATTTCCCGCGACTTCTGGTATTCATGACGGCAGCGCGGTTGATGCCAGACGCCCTGTTCCAGCCGGAAGTTATACCGGTTGTCGAAAAGGATGCCCTTGGTCCTGACCCAATCCGACTGATCACAGGCGCAGATGCGGCGCAGGTATTCGTCATCATCGGGCAGGCCGTTGCAGCCCGTGTGATTCCAGTAATGCCAGAGGGCGCGCAGATAACGGATCGCGATGCCATCAGAGTAACCGGCCACGGCCTCAAAGAAGTCGTTGCCGTAAAATGGGAAGTAAGCGGATGGTTTTTTCATTTCATAAAGTCTCCTCCCTCGCCGGCCCACAGCGTGGGAGGGAGAGGGCTGGGGTGAGGCAGGGTTGATTTCCGTTCGTGTTCATTCGTGTTCATTCGTGGTTAAGAATATTGGCCCGTGCGGCTCGCACTTTCAGGATTTGTCCACACCGTGTTGTGCAAAGTGTTCTCGATCATGACGCGCGTGCCGCCCAGCCGGACGAATTCGCGGAGGTCTTTCGCCGGTGGCACGTAGATCACGAACGGCAGTTTGAGTTCGCCGCCGACCTTGCGCGCGCCGTCGAGGCCAGGCTTGTCGTTGTCGGAAACGACCACGACGCGGGCCACCGCGTAACGCCGGGCGTAAATCTTGATCTCCGCACCGCCGCAGCAGCAGTTCGGGCGACCCACGGCGAACAGGTTCAGCTCGACGGCCGCAGCGGTGTCCGTCGGCCCTTCACAGACGAACAAAGTCTTCTGTGGCACCGTGGTCTGTGGTCCGTGGTCCGTGGTCGTGAATATGCCCTGCCGACTGCCGCGCACGGCGAACTTGCCGCGCTCGTTGCGCAGCCGGATGCCGACCACGTTGCCGTGGCCGTCGCACATCGGAAACGCCCACGCCGCGTGCGGCGCAGCCCAGGCCGCGCCGACCGCCACCAACGACGGCGTTGAAACGCCGAGCGAAGCCGCAAACTCATCAAGTGCCGCTGGCGAAGTTGCCGCCAGCCATTCCCGCATCAGCTTCGTCGCATTGATCGTTGGCGGCTTGTTCCCTCCCTCTCCGCCTCGACTGGGGAGAGGGCTGGGGTGAGGTGTCGCTGCCCCCTGCAACCGCCACATCCAACCGCCGGACTTGGCCGCCCGGTCGGATTGCACCCGCATGCACTCCACCCAGCCATCCGCGAACACGCGACACCAATCCGGCTTCTTGCAGACCGGACACGGCTGCTGTTTTGTGACGCGGGTGAATGTCATGGACGTCAGACGCCGAGCAGACGCCGTAAACTGCGCTCGTATTCCTTGACCCGCGCCTGAATCAGATCCTCAGCGGCGACCGGGTCGGTGTTGCCCGCAATGATGTTGCGTTGCAGCCGGACACTCATGCGCAACGCGCTGGTGCGGCAAATTCGGCTGCGACCACATTCCCAGGAAGCCACGGCGTCCTTCGACATGCCGATGGCGGCGGCAAATTGCATTTGGGTCATGCCCAGTTCCGTTCTGGCCCGGCGCATGGCCGCCAGCCATTGCCCGCGCTCATTGTCCGTGAGTGATGTTGGCGTTGTTGGTTTGGTTTCTTTTTTCATAGCAGTTTCAGAAAATCCTCCATTGACCGCACCACATGCACCGTGTGCCCCAATTTTTCGGCGTGATGTTTCAGCGCGACCTGCGCGGGCGAAAGTTTCCCGGTCCTCGTCTTGCACTCCACGAACAGCACGCGGCCACGGTCGGCCAGAATCACGAAATCCGGTTCGCCCAGCGTCCGGCAGGTGCGTTCGGCCATGCTGCCGTGCAACGCGATCCAGCCGCGTCGCCGGCACTCGTCAAAAATCTCCTCGTGCAATTCCGCTTCGCGACTGACCGCAGACTTCTTCATTCTGCATTCTTCATTCTGCATTCCAAAAAGGTGCGGATTCAGTCGCGCCAGCGTCGGGGTTGGAATCGGTAAATTCATTCGTGTGAATTCGTGTCCATTCGTGGTTAGTTCCACGCCGGATCTCCTTTCCGCGTGGTCGCGTAGTCCGTGGTCTGTGGTCTCTTCCATTGGTTCTTCGCCAGCGCATCAATCGTCGCCGACGCTTCCGCAAAGCTGACCTCCGTGCCGTAGCCGTATTTGCGCAGCACCTTCGCTTGCTTGAACGAACACAGCTTGCCATCCCAGCGCCGGAAGATTTCCGAAATGAGCTGCTTGCCCTGGCTGAACGAAATCCCGTCGGGATTGATGCCCTGCTTGGCGAGCAGCGAGCGCTGTTTCTCGCTGAGTTGCCGCGTTTTGTCCCAGCCGCGCGGCTTCACCGGGTCGAGGTGCAATACGTCAAACGGGTCAACCAACTGCGTCGTGAACCGCGCCGTCGCCACAAGCCGCGCGCGTCGCGCCGCTTCCGCCAATCGCTTTTGCTCGTGCAACTCCGCTTCGGCTTCGTCCAACGCTTCTGCCATCTTCACCGGCCCACCGGCGTTCCGCGCCCGCGTCACGGCCAGTTCCAACGCCGCCTCGCTGACCTTGCCGCCGAGGATGTCCGCGCTTGTGACGAGCTTGTGCTTCCCGGCGTTGCCCACGAAGTCCACCACCAGGCACGACGGCTTGGCGCTTGCGGCGATCGCCGCGCGCCGTTCGTCAGCCGTCTCCGGACCGTCCACCACGCCGGGCAACGGACGGGTGGAACGCCCGACCATCTGCGAATACAGCGACCGGCTTTTCGTCGGGCGACCCATGATGATGACCTCGACGCCGGGATCGTCGAAACCCTCGGTCAGCACGCCGCAGTTGCACACCACTTGCAGTTTGCCGGCGGCAAAATCTGCCAGCACTTTTCGGCGCTCGTCCCTGTCCGTCTTGCCACACACCCACGACGCCATTTCCGCCCGATGCCGGTTGAAGATTTCCGCCGTCATCTCCGCCGCCTTCACACTCGCCGTGAACACCAGCGCCCGCGGCAAGGTAGGGCGCGTCACTCCGTGCGCGCCGTTCCCCACGTCCAAGGTAGGGCGCGTCACTCCGTGCGCGCCGTTCCCCACGTCCAAGGTAGGGCGCGTCACTCCGTGCGCGCCGAGTCGTTGAATGATCTCCAGCGACGCCGACGCCATCTGCTGCAAATTCTTTTCCGCTTCGAGCACGGCGGCCAGGTCGCCGCCGTTCAAGTCGCCAGCCGTCGTGCGGATGCTGGAATAATCCAACCCCTCGACGTGAACCATCTGCTGCTCAATCGGCACGAGCCACCCGTCGTGAATCGCGTCCAACACTTCGTAGTCGAACGCGACCGATTGAAACACCTGCCCGAGCGCTTCCTCATCGGCGCGATCCGGCGTGGCAGTGACGCCCAGGACTTTCAGCGCCGGGTTCGTGCGGTAGTAATCAATCACGCGCCGGTAAGTCGGCGACGTGGCATGGTGCGCCTCGTCAATGATGAGCACCCCGAACCGTTGCGGATCGAACTTCGCCATGCGCCCGCCACCATCGCCACCGGAGCACTGCGTCTGAATGGTCGAGACGACCACACGCGCCGCGCCGAACAGCCCGCCGTCGGCCTTGTATTCGCCCATCTCCACGTCAGCGGACAGGCCGGTCACGCGCTGAATTTTGTCCCGCGCCTGGAAAATCAATTCCTCCCGATGCGCGATCACCAGTGCCCGGCGCGGAAACACGCGCCGGATCACATCGGCGAACAACACCGTTTTGCCGCCGCCGGTCGGCATCACGACCAGCGTGGAATTGTTGTCCTGCCATTCCTTGAAAATGGCGTCAGACGCGGCGGATTGATAAGGACGCAGAATCATGCTTTCAACAAGCGCCTCGCGGACGTATGTTCACGGTTGGGCGCACTGCGCACCCGAGCATGAGAATCCACAACATCCAGTTCTCTACTCCGGAAGCAGACCGCAAGGTCTTGCTGTGGGTTTCCATTCCGCTGATGTTTCTGTTTTGGGTTTTTCTTGCAGCCGTTTTGGCAGTCACGCTGAAGATGATATTTTCCGAAGAGATTGATTGGGGGTTGCTGCAGTTCGCCTTCACCATTTTTCTCGCTGTCTTGGTTGTGTTCCTCATCCCGTTTCAATTGGTTCGCTACATCCGCGAGCTGCGGGCCTAACGATTCGGGATTTATTTTTAGGATTGAGTTGAGGGCCTCACCAACGCCCCACCTCAGTAGCTTTGCGCCTTCTGTGCCTTTTCGTGGCAAAATGATTTGATCCGTGTTCATCGGTGTTGATCCGTGGTTGCTTTCTTTCCCGCCCTCAGTTCAGGTGACTTTTCTGCCACGCCATCAGGCGAAGAAACCGCCGATGCTTCTCCCGCCGGCCATGCGCCTGACCGCGACGCAACAACCACCGAAACAACGTGCCGAGCAACCGGAACCACAGCTTGTCGAGTTTGCGAATCATAATGTTCTGTCCCTTCCCTTCATTCGATGTTGGGCGTTGAATGTTGAATGTTCGATGTTCCCGATCAGCGTTTGCCCCTGGCCTTGAACCGGAACTCCTTGTCCTCGCGGGTGACGCAGGTGTTCCAGCGATGTTCGGAAATCAGCCCGCGCCCTTTGCAGAGCGTGCATTTGTCGGGAAGCTGGCCCTGGCACGTCGGGCAGACCGCGAACGGCTTCGCCGTCTTGATGTCCGTCCACGCCTGATCCAGTTGCGACAACGCGGAGGAAAAGTTGACCTCGGCGAACAGCTTGTCCTTGTTCTCCTGGGCGGAGCGGAGCGCACCTTTGACCCGGCTGAGGGCTGTCAGCATGTCCTGGACTTGCTCCCCTCGTTGCCAGAGCGGAATCAACTGCGTCGGGATCGGCCAACCTGTGCCGTCCAAAACCTGCGACGGCGGCGGCGGCAAGGTAGTGGGGCAGTGCGTCCCGCCTGCCGTAGTGGGGCAGTGCGTCCCGCCTGCCGTAGTGGAGCAGTGCGTCCCGCCTGCCGTAGTGGAGCAGGCGTCCCCGCCTGCCCGCCTTTCCCGCTCCACCCTGCGCACCATCGGCGGCGGTGGCAATTTGCGCTTGCGACCATCCAATCCAATGACCGTTTCCGGTTTCTTCAACCCACCGTTTTCGGTGAGTTGTTTTGACACACCTTTCACTAATTCCTCGGAAACTAGACATATTTTGGCGATGGCAGGCAAACTCGCCGCCGGAAATTCCCGGACCGCCATTTCCACCGCGTGCCGCTTGTCGGCATTGGTCCGGCGCAGACCGTGATAGGCGTTGCACCCCAGGGCAAACCTTAGCGCATCCGTCTTGCTGCCCTTGCGGATGTCACATTCAATCTGCGTCGCGCCGATACGAATCGCCGCGTGAATGCGATGGAAGCCATCGGCGGCGATATGGCGGTTGTCGTCGTAAAACACAATTACGGGTGGGAACTTCGCGCCGGTGCCCAGCGCCTCGGCGTACTCCGCCACCGTGGTTTCATTCAGACCCGCCCGAACTTGCGTTCCGGCGTTCGTGACAATCTCGGCGAGTTTGAGTTTTTTGATCATGGTGAAAAGGGCGCGTTAGTCACTTCCGCGCAGTGGGTTCACATCGGGATTTCGTCTTTGAACTCCGCCTTGAGCTTGCCCCACTCATGCGGCTTGAGGTCCGTGTTGGATTTGTTTGGGAACAGCCGGGCGATGGTGTCGAACCAGATTTTCTCGATGGTGTCCGCCGGCTTGCCGGAGTTGGATTCATTCAGCGTCGCCCACGCCTCTTCCATCGTCGCCGTTGCTGCGCCTGGCGGCGGCGTGGTAGGGCGCGCAGTCCTCTGCGCGCCGCTCGGCACCGGCGGCACATTCGTCCGATCCGTCCCATTCTGCCCTCCGCCCTCCGCCCTCTGCCCTCCGGCCCCCGCCAGTGCTTGGAACTTGCTCCCATATTTCGCCAGCACCGAGCGACGGTCTGCCGCCGCGGGCGTCTTCATGCCGCCGCCCGGCGGATTGAGCCATTGGCTCTTGAAGTATTGACCGCCCTTGTCGCCGGTTTCCGGCCCACCCACGATTTCAAACTCGACCTCGCGCATGGAGCCGCCGTCAATCGAGTTGTCCATCAGCCAGAACGGATCAGCGCCGTCCCAACCGAACACCGCTTTCAGCGTGTCCGTGGTTTTGGTTTGGATCGTTCCGTCCGCCTTCACGAGCACGAGCGTGTGCTTGAAGGTGAACCCGGTTTCCACCATCACGCACGGCACTGCGCCGCAGAGTGAGCCGGTGGACGCTTCGTAAATGACCAGTTGGCCATTGAGCTTGCAGACGTATTTGCCTTCTTGTGGTATTTCCATATCAGTTTCTTTCGTTGAGCCGCGTCTCGTCAGAGCGCGGACTCTTGTTTGGTTTTCGTTTTGGTTGTTGTTGGTAGGGACGCATTCCACTGCGTCCCTAAAATCTGGTTCACGTCGGGTCCGCGGTGGGGAGCGCAGTCCCTTGCGCGCCGTCTCCTTCTCCCGTTCCAAATCCGTGTCCATCCGTGTCCATCCGTGGTTAAAAATTCTCTGTGCTCTGTGCGTTCTTTTGCGGCTAAAGTTTTCCGCCTTCCGCCTTCCGCTTTTCTTCCATCTTCGATCTTCCATCTTCCATCTTCATTTCCCTTCGCACCGGCGGCGGCGGCGGAAGTGCCGTTGCCGGTTTGGTCATTGGTCCCGTAGTCTGTGGTCCGTGGTCCTGTCGTCCGGATGGCGTGCCGCCATCACTGTCCTCATCCGAATACATCCCCAAAATTGAAGCCCACGAATAGCGGCGCAGATAAGTCAGCGTGCTTCCTGCCGCTTGGACTTTGGATTTCCCTTTCTCCTCCGTGAGCGGAATCAAAATGCGCTCCGCCACAAACTCGCCCGACTCGTGCGTCAGGATGGATTCCACGCCCACCATTTCGCTGGTAGGGCGCGTCACTCCGTGCGCGCCGTTCACCCTCTCCGCCTCGATCGGGGAGAGGGCTGGGGTGAGGTGTCGAACATCGCCAGTGGCGCTGCCACCGCTGATGGGAAACTGGACGAGACTCAGCTTGTGCTTCGCCAGAATGGGCCGGCTCGCCTGGATCACCGCGCCCAGCGAAGCGTATTTGCTTTTCAGGAACGGATTCGTCGCGTCGAACACCGCGACCGGCATTTCCGCCTGAGCTTTGGCCGCCAGATGCGTGATGGATTCAGATTTTGTCATAGTTTTGCTTTCAGTTTTCCCTCCCTCTCCGCCTCGATCGGGGAGAGGGCCGGGGTGAGGTGTCGATTTTGGTTTCAGCTTTCAGTTTTCCGCGTTTCAGCTTTTCCCCCTAGATGCACCCGCAGACGCGGGCAATTTCGATTTCGATCTCCACGTCGCGCCGGTTGTAGGCCCGCGCGCCGTCGCGATCCGTGCGCCACAACGTCGGGAACTCGCCGCCATGACCGAGCTTCGGCGACAGCCCGAACACGCGCGCCACGTCCTCCACGCCGTTGCCGTCAAACGATTTTCCAAATGACAGGATTTCCAGCGTGTCGAAAACGTTGTCCGCCCACTGCGGACGACCTTTCCAGAAAGACAGAATCGTTGACGGGATTTTCAGGCCGTGAACGCGGGCGCGGTTGACCAGCATCGGCAGGTCAAACCCCTTCACGTTGTGCCCGCCCACGGCCACGCCGTCGCCCAGCGCGTCGGCGAGGACCGCAAGGAAATTGCCGACCAACTCCTTTTCCGTGTCTGCCGTG